>JAUXDP010000060.1 GCA_030618325.1 Methylococcaceae bacterium
GCAGAGCGTGGGAATGATTTTCTGGTGGTTTATTTTGTGTTTTGGAATGATATGTATGTTAATTCTTGGATTTATCAACAATTTTGTTGGCATTTATCCAAGGCATCATGGCACGAAGCTTTTCGCCCACTTTTTCAATAGGATGCTCAGCTATTAAATGACGTTGTGAGGTCATTTCAGGATAGTTGCTCATGCCTTCCATAACAAATCGTTTTGCATAATTGCCGTTCTGAATATTTTTTAATGCTTCACGCATTGCTTTACGGCTTTCTTCATTGATTATTTTAGGGCCTGTCACATATTCCCCATATTCGGCATTATTGGAAATCGAGTAATTCATGTTGGCAATACCGCCTTCATACATCAGGTCTACTATCAGTTTAAGCTCGTGTAGACATTCAAAATAGGCCATTTCCGGCGCATAGCCTGCTTCGGTTAATGTTTCAAAGCCTGCTTTAACCAATTCAACGGCACCGCCACATAACACGGCTTGTTCGCCGAATAAATCGGTTTCTGTTTCGTCACGAAAAGTCGTTTCGATAATGCCTGACCGGCCTCCACCAATTGCTGAGGCGTAAGAAAGGCAAATGTTTTTTGCAGTACCGGAAGCATCCTGATGGATAGCAATTAGATCAGGGATGCCGCCGCCGCGAACAAACTCTGAACGCACGGTGTGGCCTGGTGCTTTTGGCGCAATCATGATGACATCAAGATCGGTACGTGGAACAACCTGGTTATACAAAATGGCAAATCCATGGGCAAAGGCCAGTGCTGCACCTTGTTTTATGTTAGGTTCAATCTCTGACTTATAGAGTTGTGATTGAAATTCATCCGGCGTTAAAAGCATGACAATATCTGCTCCAGAAACGGCATCAGGGACTTCTTTAACGGTTAAACCGGTAGCTTCCGCTTTTGCTACAGAAGATGAGCCTGCACGCAAACCAACAACAACATCTACACCGGAATCTTTTAAATTATTTGCATGGGCATGGCCTTGGGAACCATATCCTATGATGGCTACTTTTTTACCTTTGATGATTGAAAGGTCAGCGTCTTTATCGTAATAAACTTGCATTAGTTTTCCTGTTTTTTAAAATTTAATGGTTGTGATGTTAGGGCAGTACTACAAACGCAGGCCATTTTCACCACGAGAAATACCTGTTGGTCCGGAACGAACCACTTCAATGATGCTGTCATTGTTAATTGCAGCTATAAAAGCATCTAATTTATCGGATGGTCCAGTCATTTCAACGACATAACTTTTCGAAGTTACATCAATGATTTTGCCGCGAAAAATATCGCACATACGTTTGATTTCTTCCCTGGTTTCATCTGTGGTCTTTACTTTGAGCAGCATTAATTCTCGCTCAATATGTACCGAATCGGCAAGATCGATTAACTTGACTACATCAATCAGTTTATGCAACTGCTTGGTGATTTGCTCTATAATCTGCTCATTTCCTGCGGTGACCAGTGTCATTCTGGATAGCGTTTCGTCCTCAGTAGGGGCGACTGTTAATGACTCAATATTATAACCTCTTGCAGAAAACAGACCAGCAACCCTAGATAATGCCCCCGCTTCATTTTCAATGAGTATTGAAATGATATGCCTCATTATGCCAACTCCCTATCGATTGGCGTTCCGGGTGCCACTCTTAATCTCATGTCATGATGGCCTTTACCTGCTTCAATCATGGGGTAAACATTTTCTGTTCTATCGGTCATAAAATCCATAAAAACGGTCCTGTCTTTCATAGCAAAAGCTTCCTCTAGTGCTGGGCGAACATCCTCGGGTTTTTCAATTCGCATGCCAACATGGCCATAGGCTTCAGCCAACTTCACAAATTCAGGAATAGTATCCATATAGGAATGTGAATAACGACTGTTATAGGAGAATTCCTGCCATTGCCTAACCATGCCCATGTATCCGTTGTTCAAGTTAATGATTTTAACCGGTGTTTTAAACTGTAAAGCTGTCGATAATTCTTGTATACACATCTGAATGCTGGCTTCACCTGTGATGCATGCTACATCTGCTTTTGGATGAGCCAGTTTGACGCCAATTGCTGCCGGCAAACCAAAGCCCATCGTCCCCAAACCACCGGAGTTAATCCAGCGACGAGGTTTATCAAAATGATAAAACTGAGCTGCAAACATTTGGTGTTGACCAACATCTGAAGTGATAAAGGCATCACCTTTGGTCACTTCATAGAGTTGTTCAACTACATATTGAGGCTTAATAAATTCACTATCCCGATCATAAGCAAAACTATCCAGCGCTTGCCATGTAGCAATTTGCTCCCACCAAGTGGCCAAAGCTTTTTTGTTAGGCTTATTTTTTCCTTCTTTAAGTAAAGCTATCATGGTTTCCAATACCGGTTTTACTTCGCCAACGATTGGAATATCGACTTTTACATTTTTAGCAATAGATGCTGGGTCAATATCAATATGAATAATTTTTGCATAAGGACAAAACTCTGTGAGCTTGCCGGTAACTCGATCATCAAACCGCGCACCAATCGCGATGATGACATCGCTTTCATGCATCCCCATATTGGCTTCGTAAGTACCATGCATGCCCAGCATGCCAATAAAGTGTTTATCTGTGGCTGGAAAACCGCCTAACCCCATCAGGGTGTTAGTTATCGGGTAGCCCAACAGGCGAGTCAATTCAGTTAGTTGTTTACTTGCCCCGCCCAGAATCACTCCACCACCGGCGTAGATCATAGGTTTTTTTGCTGACAACAATAAAGCCACTGCTTTTTTTATTTGCCCCTTATGTCCTTTAACAACAGGGTTATAGGAGCGCATGGAAACCTTTTTCGGGTATTTGTAAGGTATCTTAATATTGGGATCGGTTATATCTTTCGGCACATCGATTACAACCGGTCCAGGCCGGCCGGTAGTTGCAACGTGAAATGCTTTTTTAAATGTCTCTGCTATATCTTTAATATCCTTTATTAGGAAGTTATGTTTTACACAGGGACGGGTAATACCTACCATATCCACTTCTTGAAAAGCATCGCTACCAATTACTGGGGTAGCTACCTGTCCGGAAATAACCACCATCGGAATTGAGTCGAGGTGCGCTGTCGCTATACCCGTTACGGCATTCGTTGCTCCAGGTCCTGAGGTTACAAGTACTACACCGGGTTTTCCCGTGGCACGCGCGTAGCCATCTGCCGCATGGGTTGCGCCTTGTTCATGACGGACTAAAATATGCTTGACATCTTCCTGATGGAAAAGGGCATCATATAAATGTAATACGGCACCGCCAGGGTAGCCGAAAATAAATTCTACGCCTTCGTCTTTAAGACATTGAACTACAATTTGTGCGCCGGTTAGCTCCACAGTTTTATCCTCAAATTATGGTAATTTACGACAAAGAACTCCCAGCCATTATTCTATGCGTTCTACTTTGCGTCTTTATTAAGACAAACAAAAAACCTGCACATTTGGGTGGGGTATTTATTGCAAGTTACCTTAGTGCTAAATCCAGAGATTTAATATATTTTTCAAACCAGATAAAATGTCCGGTTTTTTTTTAAAAAAAGGTTACCTAAACTACTGGTTTTATAGGCTTTCGTCAAGTTATTTCTAGAGTTGCGTGTTTTTTAAGAGGATGTCTGATGGACGAAATCTATTCGTATTGGGCATTTACAAGAAACTCAACCTCATAACCTGCAAATTTACGAATGTTGATTACTCCTGAGTCCAACAATAAATATTGTCCTTTTATACCTTGTAGCACTCCGGATACTTCTGCTGTTTTGTCGAAATTGAATGATTTAACCTTGTCGGGATAGGCTTGTACTGGGAATTGAATTGAAACTTCATCTTCATCAAGTAAAATTTCAATGGCTGATTCACCAAAACGTTGTCGTATTGAGGTTATTTCCTTTTCACATTCCAAATACAATTCATCTCTTTTAGCCGATAAATCAACTTCTTCCTGTAAATTTTTCAACATCCGTTGCCAACTGGTTTTATCGCTAACGTGTTTAGCCAATTCTATTTCTACCAAGCCAGAAATTAGTCGGGACTGAACTTTCATGATAGGTAAAGCTTGCACCGCCCCCTGATCAATCCACCGAGTAGGAATTTGTGATTCTCGAGTAATTCCAACTTTTATTCCTGAAGAATTTGCGAGATACACATAATGCGGCTGAAAACATTGTGCCAGTCCCCATTCAGGCTCTCGGCACGTCCCTGCTTCATAATGGCATTGTTCTGGTTTGACGATACACATATCGCATTGTGCTAATGAGGTAAAGCAGGGATAACAATAGCCTTGACTGAAACTTTTTTTGATTTTTCTAGCACAATGAATGCAAAAAATATTACCTGTAAAATTAAGCTTAATTGACTGCCCCAGCAGCGGATTCAAAGCAACCAATTGGTCTGCCAAGGGTAATTGGTAAGTTACTGGCGAATCCAGAGTCACTCGCATTTTTCTTAGTTGGCCTTGCATGTCCGTCATAAAAAAGTGTTAAAAACAGCTATAATGTCACGAATAGCCATTTCACACAAAAAAGGAAAATTATGTCCCTTATGGATGTTAGTTCAGGAGAAGCTGTTCCTGACGATATTAATGCCATCATCGAAATACCAGCCTATAGCGATCCCGTCAAATATGAAGTAGACAAAGCATCGGGTGAGCTGTTTGTTGACCGTTTTATGGGAACCTCTATGCGGTATCCCACCAATTACGGGTATATACCACACAGTCTTTCTGAAGATGGTGACCCTGTTGATGTGTTAGTGCTTTCCTCTTCACCTATATTAAGCCGGGCAGTGGTGCGTTGCCGCCCCATTGGCCTTTTAAAAATGATTGATGAATCCGGGCCAGACCCAAAAATTTTGGCTGTGCCGGTAGAAAAATTGACTCCCTTTTTTAAAAAAGTTAAATCCTATAAAGACATATCAGAAGACAGGCTTGCAGGGATAGTTCATTTTTTTGAACATTACAAAGACCTTGAAGAAGGGAAATGGGTAAAAATAGAAGGCTGGAGTGGACCAGAAGAAGCCAAGCAGGAGATTCTTGAGAGCATAGAACGCTATAATGCGTTGGAGAAAAAGCCTAATTTTTAGAGGTTGTCTGTTTAAAAATAGTAGCCTATTAAATTATGCTTCGCACTGCTACTTGAACGCAAAGGGTTTTGCTAACGGTTCACCTACGAATACCCCTTGACCAGGCCAGGCGACACTTTTCCAGTAAGCCTCAATTAAAGTATTTCCACGTAGATAATAATGCATCATTACTGCAGGGTTAGGAAATTTCTGGATAAAATTACAGGGCTCGACTACAGCACCATAACTACCGGTTGCCCCGGCCTTGAGCCATTCGAGTATGCTCATTTGCTTTCCTCCGGTTAATACTCCGCCGGTTGAAGTCAGATGATCTGCAACTGCTCCGGGTAAAAATGTGTTGCTGGAAATTTTAGAGACGTGCTTTAATCCGGTAAAGTAAAACATGACATCGGTTTTATTCTCGATATAATCTTGTTCAAGGTAATTTGTTGGCCAAAGCCCTTTAAACATTAACGCCGTTTTAAAAAACAGCAATCCCCGACTGCTCCGAGCTTTGTCTGAGGTTTTAAGCAAATAAGCGCTACCTGATGGATTGGTATAATCGGAAGCAACACCTCGATCAATTAAAGCTTTTACCGCAGCAAAATCTTCACCTGCAAGCATCATGGTAGGTCGCCAGTTATACTTTTTGAATGGCTTATCGGTAGTTGAATTAAAGTACGGATTGTTACGTGTTGGCTTGCAGCCTTTAGAGCAAAATGATTCATCATATCCCGCTGCAAAAGCGGTAGTTATCGACATGCAGCCGACCCGATAAGGTTGCATCCAGGTCAGTACATAAGCTTGCACCTGTGCCGGTGTTTTTGCATCTACTTGCCTTTTAATTGCTTCAAACTGGCCTTTTGGTATTGATTTATGTCCTGGATTAAAGTTGATATGAATCATCCGGTCATTAGCAATACTGCGTTTATTTTTATAATAATTGGCAATCCTGACGCTCAAAGGGTCTGCATCATTAACAATAACAGCGATATCTCGGTTGCTTAATGACGGTAAAGGCATGTAAAGCAGGGGGACTTCTGATTGTGCAGGAAAACTGAAAAGCAGTAATGGGACCAGTAGAATTTTGAGAAAAATTAATCTAGAATTAGTTGCCATATTTTGGAATCAATTATTTTTTTGTAAATAGCCATCAGTGTTTTTGGTAACCCATCGCTCTTCTTTGCTTGTTAGTTTTTCCTTTTTCCAAAAAGGAGCTTTAGATTTAAGTGCTTCGATAATATAACGGCAAGCATCAAATGCATCACCTCGATGGGAGGCCCAGACTACTACCAAAACGATAGTTTGGTCAGGCAGTATTTTTCCGACTCGGTGCAAGATCAGCGCATCAAGAATTTGCCATTGTTGCTGAGCTTCTGATACAAATATTCCAAGTTGCTTTTCAGTCATACCCTCATAATGTTCCAACGTCATTACTTCGACATCCTTGTCGTCATTCAAGTCACGCATAGTACCGACAAAAATACTGGTGGCTCCGTATTTTCCGGCCTTGTCTAAAGCAGTATTTTGAAAAGCCTGAATTTCATGAAAGGGATCAAACTCTTCGGGGCAAATTCTAATCTGCACAATTAACCGCCTGTAACGGGAGGAAAAAAAGCGACTTCATCGCCATCATTAACATTGGTGTCTAGTCCTACATAATCCATATTTACAGCGGCCAAAATATTTTCTGGAAGCTCAGTAGACTGGTTGGCTAGCCTCCAAACATCACTAACGGATAAGGTTCTTTCTCCTGAAACTTCATCTTCAGATTTGCCTATAGTTTCCTTCAAGCTAGCAAAATATCGGACTTTTATTGACATTATCGTTTGCACCATAAAAAAATAGGATAATAAATTATCCAATAAGTTTAAAATAAATCTATGAGTGAACTAACCCATTTTAATCAGGACGGAAATACCCATATGGTTGATGTTGGCGACAAAGCCATCACTCAACGGGTTGCCGTTACTGAAGGCTCCATAGAAATGCAGCCAGAGACGCTTCAGCTTATTATTGAAAGAGGCCATAAAAAAGGCGATGTCTTGGCAGTTGCCCGGGTAGCTGGCATTATGGCCAGCAAAAAAACGGCTGATTTAGTTCCACTATGTCATCCCTTACCCATTACTCATGTCGATATTAGTTTAACAACAAATATCGAGAAAAACAGTGTGGATTGCCGAGCTACAGTCAAAACTACGGGTCAGACTGGCGTAGAAATGGAATCATTACTTGCTACCCAGATTACTTTGTTGACGATTTATGATATGTGTAAAGCCATAGATCGAGGCATGACTATTCAAGATGTAAGATTAATTGAAAAAATGGGCGGGAAATCCGGCCATTGGCGGAGAAGTGAATTTTGAAATAGCTCGATACTTCTCACCGCTTTAAGATTCTAATACTAGCGGTGCGAAGTATTTTGATAAAGAAGAAAAGTTACGAATTTTCCAAATCACTTAAGGCATCATTTTTTTCCACATAACTATAAAAATCAGCACGTAAATAGGTTTCGTAACTATCATCTTTTCGAAAAGTATCTAGTGCATCCGATAATTTTTCTCTATTGTCTTGTGTTTGTCTTTTTCCGTATTTTTTCAAAACATAATCCAGCTCATGATCCTGCTTTGAGATTTGCTCTCTATCCGATGGAATAGCCATTTTTGCTCCTGTGTTTGTTACTTTGAGGGTGTTTGCTCCGCACTTCTAGAATAGTAGTGCGAAGCGCAGAGTATTACATAATCTCTTCACTAAAATCAACCGATAGAAATCCGCATCCGTGACCGTGGCGAAGTATTGATTAGGGTAATTTGTCTAACGGCACGGGATATACTGCATCACCATCAATGGATTTATCTTCCAGGCTAACCCACAAATCGACATTGTCATGAATTGTTTGATAATAATCGATTTTACCTTGTAATCTGTTCAAAAAGTCCTCTTGCTTTTGTGCTGGCCAACTTTGCCAGTCCTTCAGTGCTAAATCCATAATTTCGCCTGTATAGGGCAGGTCCTCAATATATTCACGTAAAAATCCCAGTTCTGCCAAGCTTTGTCCTCCTCCTGAGGTAGTGGCTGTTGTATCTCCTAATTGTTTAGGGTCACGTACTAATGTGGCGGCGAGACTTTTTAATTCGTTTATAAATTGTTTTGGTGAAACTTGACCCTGCTTTGCAGTTTCAAGCACTTGTTTTAATATTTTATGCAAATCTGATAATTGGTCACGAGTCAGCAGCGTTCTAACTTCAAGAACAGATTTTTCAGGGTTTTTAAAGTCTCTATCCAATGCCCAGGCTTTAAAAATAGCAGGTGTCTGTTCATTTTTTGTGTCTTGCAAATATTTCAATTCTAAAGCGTGGCCAAGTTTGGCAACTTTTTGTTGCAATGCGGCAAGCTTTTTATTTTCAGTGCTTGGTGTGAAAGTTTTTTTCTTTCCACCATTGACGTGAGCTACCTGATCAGTAATTTGTTTGGCCAGGCTTTCTATGACCTGGCCAAATTCCTCAACGCTTGCTGTGGGTACAGCATAATAAAGATTACCAATTCCAGGGTAGTTTGAAAGTTTCAGGTATTGTTTTTCTGCAGCCTTATGGTCAGCTTGTGGGTCTGGTGTGAGTATGTGCATGACGAAAATAGCTGCATTATGTTTTTGAGCCATCTGGTTTAGGCGTGCAGCATTCAAGCGACTGGATGATAAAGGGTCATTGGCACCACGAGCACCAGCATCAGTAATTAAAACAATATAACGTGCTGCATATGGTGTCCAGTCCATATTGTTCAAAGCACTATTGACACCAGCATAGCTGTCCTCAATAAAGTCATTACTGGATTTATCGGCAGCTTTCAAATTGTTTACCGCGGACATAAATGTTTGTGGGCTTTTTCCCTGCTTTAAGGAGACATAATGGCGTGTGACATATTCAATATCTGGCACAACATCTGTGTTGTCTCTAAAGGCGACCAGCCCAAAATTAACCTTGCCTAATAATTTGGCCTGTTCCAGGCTGTCATAAATTGTTGCAACGGCTTTGCGGGTACTATTGATAAAAGGTTGCATTGACAATGTTGAATCAATAACAAAGGTTATTCCAGCTCTATAGGGACTAGCTGATCCAGCTTGTGCTTGATGATTGCCGGAGATTAGGGGCTTGTTTGGTGGGTTGCCTGGCTTCTCTTGACGTGAAATGCTGGAAACTTGCAGTAATCGAGCGGTTTCGTTTCCCATATAGATTTCTTCATAATCATGAATGGGTAATAAGTAAAAATTCTTATGAAGATCAATGCCTGTAGTCGGTTGTATAGCAACTACTGGTGAGTCTTTAAGGATTTTCCCCTGGCTTGCTGCTTTATATAGCTTGTTATAGGTTTTGAGATCATTTTTTTTTACAAGATTATTCAGCGATGCTTTGTTTTTGAAAAGCATTACACGATCATGGTTTTTGGGTTCCTTGAAGGCGAGTGTCAATCCTTGGTTCCAATCCTGGGCTTTATCTGACTTTATCCACCCTGTTAGGTCACCTCTACGTCCCAGTCCAACCTGAAGCCATTCCTGCAAATCATTGTCTCTGATGCGAAGATAAACATAATAAACTGAAAAGGCAGGCAGCGGTATCGCACTTAAGTTGGAAGCTTTGGGTTGTTGAAATAGGGTTGCACCAGGCAGCGTTAGAACTTTTTGAAACAAATTCTTTTTGTTCGCCATTAGTAGAGGCTTAAGATTTTCTAGGGATTGCCCAGTTTCAGCTGATTCCGTAAATTCCGACATTGCCTGGTCAGATTGTTCGATTTTTTCCTGTTCTGATTTTGCTGTGAGGTTGGCGGTTATATTTTTGTTGGGTTCTGAAAAGCGGGTTCCAGGTCCATAAAAAAATATTCCAGCAAGCAATAATAGAGTTGCAGCTATTCCCCACGCATAACCCTTAAGAGAGTTGTCGCTGGATTCATTTTCTGGTTCTGTAACTGGGTTTTCAATAAGTTTCTTTTCTTGAATGGGTGCTTCTTCCTCTTTCATTCTGTGCTGAAGTTTTTCTAGCGTAGTTAATTCTTCAGATGTTTGCTGCGTTTGGCTATCGGATAGATTTCTTAGAGGAGCTATAAGTAAATTACGTTCGGTTTGAGCAACTTTTTTGACAGTGTCTTTGGTGACAATTTGCTCGTTTGCTTTATCTACTAGAGACAATGATGATGCGCAATATTTATTGATTAAACTGGGAATTCCAGAGGAATACAGGGCTATGTCTGCAATGGCATCAGGGGTGAATAAATTTCTATGCTTGCTGCCAACTGCCTGTAATCTTTTATTGATATATTCTCTGACTTGTAAAGTAGTCAGTTTTTGCAATTGATAATCGCGTATTTTTAATGGGTCAGTTTCAGTAGGGAACCGTATTTTATGAATTCGAGTTTCAAGCTCTGGCCAGCCCGCTAAGATAATTTGTAAAGACCCCCGATCTTCTGATGGAGGGATAGATAACATTAATAGTTTTTTTAACAGGGTGTCGTCAAATTGATGCGCATCATCTAATACTATGGCAATACGTGAATCTGCATGTTCTACTTTATTAAGATAATTATCCAGAGCAAGAATGTTTTCAAAAAAATCTTTATCCTTGGTATTAAGTGCTAAATAATCACAAAGACCATTGACGATACTTTGAAAATCCCTGTTTTGTGTGTTAGGTGAAAAAAAACGCACTTTAGATTCCAGATTTCGCATCAGGTCTTGAAGCAGTAATGTTTTCCCCATTCCTGCTTCTGCGCTTAGAACGATAATGCCATCTCCAGTTTTTATGTCCTCAAGAATCCGTTGGTAAATTGAATTCAGACTGGAGCTTTTGTATAGGAATTTTGGTTCGAAATCTTGGCCAAAAGGGTCTTGCTTAAAATCGAATGTTTTAGTTTGCATCTTAAAATTCCATATAGATCCATAAAGGAAGAAGGTCGTGTTGGTCGTTACAAAGGAAAACAAAACACGTTAATTATATTGCAGAAAGTTTATAATACAGAAATCAATAACGTAATCCTTCGCCTACAAAAATTTAGGTACAATTTACTATATCTCGACACGATGATCTACAAAAATAAATTGTTAACAGCAAAAAATCTTAATTTATACTTAAATAAATATATTCATCATCAGGGATGTCTGAGAATAGTTGGTATTTAGAGTTTTTTTAAGGGCGGGAAGGATCAGGCAAACACAGCTGTGAGCGATTATTTTAGTAAAAAAAAGACATTACTTTATAACCTCTACAAGGTTAATAGATCTGTAGGTTCAGGAAATGCGCAGTTTAATATGGCGATTAAGAATTTACGCATCTACCAGGGGGATAAAATTGCATTTATTGGTGAGAGTGGCTGCGGTAAGTCAACGCTTCTGGATATACTGGCATTTATCGCACAACCGACCCAGAGTGAAACTTTCAACTTTTACTTGCAAGATCAAGAGCCGATCAATATTTTTTCTGAATGGCAAAAAAGACATTTCGATCCTTTAAGTCAATTGAGAAGGCGTTATATTGGCTATGTCATGCAAACGGGTGGTTTATTGCCCTACCTTACTGTGAAAGAAAATATCTTGTTATCAAGATATATGCTTAATTTGCCAGAAGAAGATGAGGCGGTTGATAAACTGATCACTGATTTAAAGCTAGAAAGGCATCTCAACAAATCCCCTTCAGTTCTCTCGATCGGAGAGCGTCAACGCGTGGCGATTGCCCGTGCCTTGGCACATAAACCCAAGATTGTTATTGCTGATGAGCCTACAGCATCATTAGATCCCTATTCTGCAAAACTTGTGATGAGTTTGTTTGTCAATTTGACAGAACAATTCAACATTACTTTAATTATTGCCAGTCATGACTGGCAACCGCTCAAGAACTTTGGACTGCATCGTTATTATTTACATACCGAGTATTCCAGTCAGTTAACTGAAACCAGTTTAATTTAATAAATTAAAGACAATATGCTCAAAATTTCAAAGCTTGCCGCGCGTGATTATTTCTACGAGTGGCAAATTTCGGCTTGTTATGTATTGGCTTTAGGAACGGTGCTTGGCCCTTTACTGGTTTTATTTGGATTAAAATTTGGCATTGTGGGCAGTATGGTTTCACAACTTGTCGAGGAGCCACGTAACCGTGAGATTCGGCCGGTTAGTAGTGGTCGTTACGACATAGGCTGGTTTTATGCAATGCACAAACGCGGTGATGTCAGCTTTATCGTACCCCGCAAGCGAAATCTGGCTGCTAATATTCAATTAAAAAGTAAAACAGCAAAAAAAATATTGGATGTCGAGCTGATTCCAACAGCCAAAAATGACCCCTTGCTACCTAATATTGTTAACCCTCCTACGGATATTCATTGGCTTGTTTTATCTGCCAGTGCAGCTAATAAATTGGCGGTACATGCTGGTGACGTGATAGATGGAAGTATTACCAGAAAAGTTAAAGGGCAAACCCAACGAGTTCATCTAAAACTGCAAGTGCATGGTATTGCAAGTTCTGCCTCTTTTATTCGTGATGGAGCTTTTGGTTCTTTGTCATTATTAGAGGCCATGGAGCATTATCGCGATGGATATGCAGTTGAGGAAATTGATTGGCCGGGGGAGAAATTAAAAAGTAAAGGTTATTACACGGGCTTTCGACTTTTTGCTCGGACTATTGATGATGTTGAGCCTTTAAAGAAATGGCTAAATGAGCAGGGTGTTAACGTTAGAACGCGGGCTCACGAAATTGGTGTGGTGAAACAGCTTGATCAAAATTTAACAACTGTGTATTGGGCCATCGCGCTGACCAGTCTGATCGGTTATGTGCTCTCACTTGGGGCCAGTTTATGGGCAAATGTTGATCGAAAATATAAAGAACTTTGTATATTGCGTTTGGCTGGTTTTCGAACCATTGAGATTATTTGTTTTCCAATTGTCCAAAGTTTGATTACAGCAGTGCTTGGCTGGGTGCTGGCTATTATTATATTTCACTTGGCTGAATTCACAATGGCCAGCATAATGGCCGAGCAATTGGAATCTGGTCAGCGGGTTTGTCGCCTGCTACTGAGGCATTATGTTCTAGCTTTGTTTTTCACTTGTTGTTCTGCAGTTGTTGCAGCACTACTAGCAGGTGTGCGGGCAACAAAGAGTGAGCCAACAGAGGGGCTTCGTGAGCTTTAGAAGCGAGGATATTTTATATCCTCACTCCTGTAAGAGCTTACAAGGTTCTAAATTTTGTGATAAATATCTGCCCCGTCTTTAAGGAATTCCTTAGATTTTTCATCCATCCCAGTTTGTAATGCTTCTTGATCCTTGATACCTTT
>JAUXDP010000261.1 GCA_030618325.1 Methylococcaceae bacterium
TCACTGTTAGGCCAGGTTCAGACGAAGACCGCCAAAGAAGCCCAGCAAGCGATTCGTCTGATTGATTCCACCACCATTGATCTGAACAAACAGCATTTTTCATGGGCTCATTTTCGTTCTAATAAGGCCGGTATCAAATTACATTTCATCTATGACCCTGAACAGGAAGTACCGGTCTTCTTTTCGATGACCCAAGCCAAGGTCAATGACCGCAAAGCCGCCAACGCATTACCCATTATTGCTGACGCAACGTATGTGTTTGATAGAGCCTATAATGATTATGGCTGGTACTATGAGCAGATGCATCTCAAGGGCAACCGCTTTGTTGGGCGCATGAAAGTGAATGCTCAGTATGTCGTCACAGCGGACCATTCTGTACGAGATAATATTCTGGAAGACCAAACGATTCGGCTCACCTCAGAAAAAGGTAAGAAATGCCCGATCCCCTTGCGCCGTATCCGCTTCATCCGTTTGGAAGATGAAAAAGAAATCGTTTTGATTTCCAATGATCGAACTAGCCCTGCTGAAGAGATAATGGCTTTGTATAAGCAGCGCTGGCAGATTGAATTATTTTTCAAATGGATTAAACAAAACCTGAAAATTAAACGTTTCTTGGGCACCTCTGAACACGCCGTTCACCTGCAAGTCTTGATTGCAATGACCGCCTATTTGTTACTCAAGCTCGTTAATAATAGTCTGAGTACTCTGCAAGTTTCTTTACAACAGCTAACACGGCTTATTTCAGCCAATTTATTCCAGCGAAAGTCGGTGATTGAACTTATTGCCTCGATTCAACAAAAATGAAAACCGCTCAAGCCCAGGCAGTCCGTGCAATCGGAGTTACAATTTGCTTAACCGAACAGTAGTGATATTCACTATAGAAATTGTGCTGATAGTTGTAGTATATAGCTTTGAGCACTCTCCTAAGGGGTAGATTAGAGGTTCGAATCCTCTCAATGTCACTTATCGAATTTAACACTCTTATGCGGCAGATCAATTTCGGTAATTACCCCTGCATCCGGATCATTAAATATACCATCATCAATTTCATTTTCTCCACGGGCAACTATGCAGGTCACAGTCGCATCACCGGTAATATTGACAGCAGTTCGAACCATGTCAAGAATCCGGTCTACGCCCAGGATTAATCCAATACCTTCAACAGGCAGACCGACCTGATTAAATACCATCGCCAGCATAATCAAGCCAACACCAGGAACACCAGCTGTGCCGATGGAGGCCAGGATGGACATGCCAACCACGGTTAAGTAATCGGTCAGACCAAGATCAATCCCATAGACATTAGCGATAAATACCGTTGCGACTCCCTGCATGATAGCGGTGCCATCCATGTTGATGGTTGCGCCTAAAGGTATTGTGAATGCAGCCGTTGAATTGCTAACACCCATTCTCTGCTCAACGACCTGCATGGTGACTGGAATCGTAGCATTGGAACTGGCAGTACTGAAGGCAAAGATATGCGCCGGGCGCATTTTTTTGATAAAAATGATCGGATTCAGTTTGGCTAAAAAGATCAGGAATAAACTGAATGTACCTAAGGCGTGTATTAACAGAGCAACTATAACGACTGAGAAATAACCGATCATTGGCAAGATTAAGTCGATCCCTTGTTCGGAAAAAGTTTTTGCCATCAGAAAAAATACTCCTATGGGAGCAAAATCCATGACCAACGTGACCACTTTCATCATCACTTCATTGAGCTTTTCTGCCGTTTCGGCTAATTGTCGGCCAATATTGCCGGTCATTAACATGGCAATCGCAAATAGAATAACGAAAAAGATAATTTGCAGCATATTACCTTCAGCAAAAGCATTGACTGGATTGCTTGGGACAATATTGATAAACACATCCGTTAGCGGTGGGGCTTGTTTAGCGGTAAAAGAAGACGATACCGATGTTGCATTTTCAAAATTTTCACCTGGACCAACGAGGATGGCAATCGTGAGCGCTAGAGTAATAGCCATGCCTGTGGTTAATAAATAAAGGCCGAATGCTTTCATGCCGACCCGACCGAGTGCGCCGACATCGCCAATGCCACAAACACCACCAATGAGTGAGAAAGTAACCAGGGGTACCACCAGCATTTTTAAGGCATTAACAAAGGCAGCGCCAATGACATGAAACAGGCCATTAACCAGATAATCCTGTATAAAAGCAATATCACTGGCAAAGATATTGATTAGACTACCTGTAACTAGGCCAATGGCCATGGCAATCAGAATTTTAGTGGTGATAGAGGTTTTTTTTGTCATGGTTGGTTTCCTGAAATAGCGGAATGTATACTTTGTAATGCCTGTTTATCAAGTTTGGATGTTCGGTTATGTTGCTGGCATAAGGCGCCTCTAAATCCTAAATAATCAGGTTCTAGACTTAATAATTCTGGAATATCATCTTTCCTAAGCGAACCAGCCAGGCCGCACAACATTTGCTGAATTTTTGCTTTTTCTACGAACTCTTTTATAACGGGCCCAGGCATAACTTGTGTTAATGAGCCACGACTTTTATCCATGGTGTCCAGCATCACTCCGGTAAAACCAGCTGTACTTAAGGTCTCTAAAATCTGATAATCAAGTTGTTGATCGGCAAATAATACCGCAATTAGCTTTAGTCCTTTTTGGTCGAGGGTAGCCAACTTGTTAATCGTAGTTTCCCATGCATCGCCTGGAAAAAAGCCAATTTTAATAAAATCAACCTGGGTGTCTGCTATTTTAGCAACCGCATCCATAATGCTGTCAGCTTGCATAGGCAAGTCACCAATGGTGGCGCTGATGGGGCATTTATGGTTTATGTAGGCAACAATTTGTGAAATGGTTTCTGTATCCAAAGCACCTAACGCGCCTTGCGTTGGCTGTTTTAGGTCAACAATATCAACCTTGTTTTCCAAGGCTATCATCGCTTCTTCAAGACTATTAACGCTGGCAAGCATTCCAGTCATGATGGGTTTGCCTGTTGTCTGAAAGCTGCAACTTTTTCCATTAGCCAATGCCAGGCTTCCAGTTCTCGTTCGCCTGCGGTTTTATCCAGGCCAATTTCCAGATATTCGATTTCGGATGCTACTTTTTCCCAGGGCAATAGTTGTAAGCGGCTCACCAAAATGGCCAATTCTAACACCGAATATTGAGCACGGTTGAAACCGGTAAAAGGCGCATGATTAACACTAAGTATCACTTTACAGAATAGCTTGGGGCGAGTCTCATCTTGCTCAATTCGTGTTAACTCAAGTTCGTGATGCGCTAAAGCGTTACTTAGAAAATAACCCGCAATTTTTTCAGTGGATTGTACAGGCCAGTCACGCCGACCGGTTAAACATCCCGCGAATACTCGTACATCATCACAACAATTTATAATCGCTGTATTGCTGGATAAAATATTATCCAATGTGGTTGAGGGGCGGAAAGGCATAATCAGATATTCGTCGGGTAGAACGTGAATACCCATCGGTGCAATATGCACTTCGCCGCTAGTATTTTGTGTGGTAACTATGGTTTCCTGAATCATGAATAATTATTTTTTTTGTAGTGTCGTGCCTGCTGGCTTAAAACTATGCAGATCAACAGCGGGTTCAGTGTTTTCTGAAGCGCAGCCCCAGGTGAGTGCCTGATCCTGGTTAAAACGTTTGCCTAATTGCCAGGCAATTTCTGCACGAGCCAGTTCCACACCCAGATAAAAAGCGTGGCCACCATCATTTTCTATTCCCAGCTTGGGAAACAAATCGAAAGGGTCTGTCGCACTGTGTAGGCCATCCCGGTTAAAAACATGCAATCCTTCTTTACTGGTTTGGATACGAAAACTTGGATCCCTAATTTGTGCGGCTAGTTCTTTGATTTCATCCAGGCTATAGGGAAAAGGCGCGGTTTCATGTAAAGCCATTAAACCTGAATCGATATGTTTGGGCAACGTATTATTGGTTGCGGCAGCTAACATAATTCTTCTAGCGAGGTCGGCTTCTTTAATTGCCCGGCAAGCATGTTGACTGACTTCGGTAGCTAGAATATGATTGATGTTCAGTTCTGAACAAATACCCAACATCAAGGCATTCATACCCATGGTATCGGCATGGGTGAGTTCGGTGATATTGCCGATGCCCAGCATCATTTCAATGTCAGGATATTTCTGCCGAACCTGATGATAACGCACAATGGATTCGGTAAAGCCAAAATGCAAAGGGTCTAAAATAGGATCAACAATAAAGTCCAGATTGTTCTTTTGCAACGCTTCGATAGCCCGATCTAAGGACTTGAGATCACCATGAGTTTCCGGTATTACTATCGGCGTAGTAGATACTTTATCTGCAATCCAGATAGTGCTCTCGTGCAGGCTAAGCATAAA
>JAUXDP010000106.1 GCA_030618325.1 Methylococcaceae bacterium
GAACGACATGGCTACGATCCGACTTATTAATCAACCCACAGCCAATGCATTCCCAGGGCAATCGGGCTTAAAAAGACTTGAAAATATAACTCAGATGAGGTATTAGTTGTATCATTTTGATTTTAAATGACAGACAAAGTAAGCGCCTCAATTATTCATCATTTTTCAACCATCCAAGATCCGAGAGTAAACAGACAAAAAAAGCACCAGTTGCAAGATATATTTTTCATTACGCTTTGTGCAGTGATATGTGGTGCGGATAATTGGGTTGCTATTGAAGAGTTTGGTGAAGCTAAAGAAGAATGGTTTACTGAATTGCTGGATCTACAGTATGGAATACCCTCACATGACACATTGGGCGATGTCTTTGCTGTTATTGATACAGACGAATTTAGCGACTGCTTTTCCAAATGGGTTTCTGATTTAGCCACCTTAACTGAAGGCGAAGTTATTGCCATTGATGGAAAATAAAGTGGACCCTATTGTCAAGACCATTATCTCCTAAAGTTAAGGAGAAATATTCAGTATTTTTATGAGAAATAAACCTCCTCAGGTGTTCGATAATCAAGACTCTGATGTAGGCGCTCTTGATTATAAAACTCAAAGTATTGTTTGAGTCCATTGCTTAATTCTGTCACTGTTCGATAGTCATTGATGTAAATATTTTCATACTTTACCGTTCTCCATAAACGTTCTACGAAGATATTGTCTAAAGCTCGTCCACGCCCATCCATGCTGATTTTAATATTCTTATCCAGTAACACTTTTGTAAAGGCATGGCTGGTAAATTGCGAGCCTTGATCCGTATTGAAAATCATTGGAGTATCCCTATCAAGAGCTACTTCTAACGCATCAATGCAAAATGACATATCCATCGTATTGGAGATAATCCAAGAGAGGACGTAACGGCTATGCCAGTCAATCACGGCGACTAGATACATAAATCCCTTAACCATAGGAATGTAGGTAATATCAGTGCTCCAGACCTGATTGACTTGATCTATGTTTACGTTACGCAATAAATAAGGGTAAATCTTATTTTCTGCCCGCGGTTTACTGGTATCAGGACCGGGTGCTATACCACGCAATCCCATGATACGCATCAGCCTTTGAATACGCTTGCGATTCCATGAAACCTTATGGTCACGGTTTAACTGAGCGGTTATCCGGCGAGACCCATAAAATGGACACTGTAGATAGATTTCATCTATCATTCGCATAATTTGAAGCTCTTCATTTGATACCGGTTCAGGCTGATAATAGAGTGTAGAGCGACTAAGCTCAAGTAACTCGCACTGCCGGCGGATGCTAATGGCATCATAATCTGGCTCAATCCACGCTTTCTTAAGAGTAGCCGGAATGGTTAAGTTTTTTTTTAAGCCAATCTAACTCTACTTTCAGCCGCCCTATTTCTTCATACAAAGGAGAGGTTAATGTTTCCTCATCTATGGTTTTGGGCTGCTTTGTCTCAAATAACTGGGAGACTCCCTCAAGCAATTGCTTTTTCCATGTGCTAATTTGACCTGATGAAATTTTGTGTGCTGAAACGAGTTCTGCTGCTGTTTTATCTCCTTTGTATGCTTCAAGAGCTATTTTAGCCTTGAATTTTGCGCTGTGCATTTTACGTTTATTACTCATTTTTATCCCCTATTGCCAACCTATATTTTGAGCCAAATCGCTCCTTAAGTGTTGGTCTAGTTTTTGGGGTCCACTATACATCTCTGTCGCCAGAACCAGCAATCATTACTTTTGATGGTGGTCATGGACGCATTGAAACACGATCAGTACGTATAACAGATGAAATTGAGTGGCTAAAAGAAAATCATTCATGGAATGGCTTGAAAAGTATCATTGCCGTGACAGCAAGGAGAGAAACAAAAACCAAAGTGACCGAGGAAACGCGTTATTTTATAAGTAGCCTAAGCGCGGAAAACCCAAAACGATTAGAACATGCTATTCGTGCACATTGGGCTGTTGAGAATAATTTACACTGGGTTCTTGATATGGCTTTTGATGAAGATAACAACAGAGCACGGCAAGGCTACAGTGCATCTAACCTAGCGGTGATCAGACATATTGCATTAAACCTGATAAAAAATGAAAAATCATCAAAGGTGGGGGTAAAAACCAAACGATTAAAAGCAGGCTGGAGCAATGATTATTTACTCAAAATTATTGGCTTTATTTAAGCCCGATTGCCCTGCATCCTATTCGGCTTTCAAGATACGGCGTGAACACTTCCATGTAGCCTTGCTGCCAACAATCTTGAAAACCAAACAGGAAACAACTCATGATTTGAATTTCCTGAGGTTTGTTAATAGCTATGTAACATAATGACTTTAAGTCCATAGTGATCAAGTAAACTGAATTGAACCCTTCCCAGAAACAACACTGAATTTCATTGTTCCTGAAAGGGGAAAATACCCTTCGAGGAAAGGTACTGCTTGATAACCATCGCAGCCGCTTCATGACCGAGTGAATTCCAGTGAACGTCGTCAATAAGGTATGGATGGACACCCTTGGCAACGTATTCCTCAAGATGTGGGCTAGTATCTATAAAAAACATGTCTTGTTCTGCACACCATTTTCCTAGTTCGTTAGGCAGTGAGTTGATTTTCCATGATGCAATATTGTGTTCTGGTGACAGCTTAATATGTTCTTTATAGATACGAAACTTACGAGGAACATAGACTACAACAAATACAGCGCCGTTTTCACTGGTCAATCGATTCGCTTCTTTGAGTGTATCAATGGTCACCTGCCACTGATGAGGTGTCCAGTTATCTGTAGACTGCCCAAAATAAACTCGTTCGATGATACCATCAGTGCGGGTAAACAGTCCTGAATGGTGCAAAGCCCTCGGCACCGCATTAAAGATTCTCCTATACAGGTTTCCCGCCGCAATTAATGAGTTGTAGATAAAGAGTTGTTCGATAGGAACCGACTCATTAAGCTCTCCAACCTGTTCCAGCTGCTGTTCATACAATTTAATATCGCGAAGATCATTGCCTCCGAACAGTACCCATAGAACCAGTTTAGGTTTTAGTGGCAGAGCATAGCGTTTTAGCACTTCGAGTTCCTGCCTTAAGCCATAGGCAATTTGTCCGAGATTGATAGTTGAATGGCCAAGGTGGTTTTCAAGTAGTTGTTCAAGAGACTGTTGCCGAGGAATAATCGCGGCTTCAACAAATGAGTCACCAATCACTGCGACATCCGCCTGCAGGTATTCCTGGTCGTTGCGGAATCCGTTGTGGTCGTAGTGAACATCTACCTGGTAACGTTTGTCTGTGGGGATTCCCAGCTGTACCAGGTTGCCCGAAACTTCACCGGTGAATGAACTGTCAGGCCAATGGATGTGTATTAATACGGGATCCGGTTTGTTGGCCTTGTCCGAAAGATGCAGGGCTGTGTCAGGCATAGAAGTACCGAACACTAGTTGGTAATTGAATCCGAAGAATAGGGCTGGGATTTCCAGAATAAACAGGCAGAAAACTGCGGTTAGCATTGCTGTAATGCCTGTAAGCGCTTTGTGTCGGCCAGGCATATCACTCAACAGAAAATAGATTAATGCCAAACCTGATAAACTGACGACTAAATTGAATATGGCTCTTGGGAAGCTGTATAAGCCACCAATTTCACTCTCCCATGAGGTTACAGTTATCCGCCAGGTTAGTAATACCAGAGCCAGTATTACTAGCGATGCAAGCCATCTAATTTTTTTTCCGTTCATTTGGATTCCAGTTAACTAAGGGTTGTTGCCGTATCAAAAAACAGTTAACGAATCATGCAATTTAGGTTTTTTTTGCAAATATGTCCAATGAATAAGTATAAAAAATGGTTTTGGAGCAGTAAAAACCGCTACTTTTTATTGAATATATGAAACGGCAACAGCCCCTATTATTCTTTACTTCTATGAATGATAATATCAACCATTTGGCCGACATTCTTAAGGTTAGCAACTTCACCCGTATTGAATTTGACGCCGTCGAATGCTTTTTCGATTGCCACCAGTAACTGGATATTGGAGAGTGAATCCCATTCGAGAATATCCTGAGCTACGGTTTCAGGACCAATCACTATATCTTCATCTTCAAAAACGTCACGGAAAATCTCTGTTAGGCGATTCCAAATAATTTCTTCATTCATTGCTTAAATTCTCCTTTAAGGAAATA
The DNA here is from genome assembly GCA_030618325.1 of Methylococcaceae bacterium. GTDB lineage: Bacteria > Pseudomonadota > Gammaproteobacteria > Methylococcales > Methylomonadaceae > JALSJK01. The sequence continues at coordinate 4,173 of JAUXDP010000106.1, forward strand.
TGTACATGTACAGGCTGGTAGTCTTGTACCTCAATACACCAATGGGTTGCGCCTTGTTTGTCGGTGTTGATAAGGTTAAAACCCATATTAGCATACAGGGACTTCACAAGTTTGTTCTTTTGTGTTGGTATATAGTGTCCATACACCATGTCAAGCTCCATTTTTCTGGCATGATCAAAAAGATAATTCGCTAGTAGCTGCTCCACCCCACGTTTGAATACACGACAACTCATCAGCCAAAGATCAATATGCAAGGCCTTTTCTCGTATATGGCCAACCATCACGCTAATCAAACCGTTATCTCCAAACTGATCTATAAGACGAACACAGGCGGTGAATACGTCAGGGCGACCCATTAATGTTTCAATTTCTGATCGGTTCAGCCTTTTTGTAGTCAGGTTAAACTGGTTGGTTTTGTTGACCAATTGTGCGATTCGTTCAAGGTTTTGTGGGTTGATTTCGCAAATTAGCGCTTGCTGATTCAGTGATTTCAGGTAACTGTCATAGTCAGTATGACGCGCCTGAACCTCCATGCGTTGAACATTCTCATGGTACTGATCAGTTTTCTTCCAGTCTTCATCTGTAAGTCTAGCAATTTCCAGCCATCCGCTCTGGTCAAGCAGCAATGGATACTCTGCCGGATCATCAGACAACTCAACGACCTTTACTTGCGGCAGCATCTGTCTCACCAATTCTCTTTCAGCCGGATTATCATCGACGAATACAATGGCATCCAAACCAATATTCAACTCGTTGGCGATTATTTTTAGATTGTCCGATTTGGGATTCCAGTTGGCTTTGAAGGAAACGAAGTCGCTACGTTTTAAAAGCATCTCTGGTAACTGTTCGAAGGGGGCGAGAGCATTTTCTTGTTCATTCTTGCTGCACACTGCCAGCAGCATGCCTCTTGCTTTCAGGCGTAACAGGTACGCTTGAAAGTCTCTGAATGACTCGCTTTCAGCATCGCCCTGTCCAATTTTCAGTGCTTCAACACCATCGTCACCGACAACACCACCCCAGAGTGTATTATCAAGATCCAGTGCCAGGCATTTAGTCGTACGGCCATACAATGCGCCAATGATAGCAGAGAGGTTCCTGACAAAAGGAACCAGGCAGTTGAAGGATACGGGTTGCCTGGAATGATACCAGAACCGTGAATCGAACCAGTTTATTACGCCATAAAGAGATGCAAGAGCCGCGATATCCAGTAAGTGTACGAATGCTGGTGCCTTGTGATTCAGTAGATCATTGATACGGAGTATGAAGTTGTTTGTTTCCCAGTCAAGTCTGCAGCCGAGGTTTCCTGTGCTGCGTGTTGGCAGGGTATGGAGATTGCTAAGGATTATTTCACAGTTTGTACTTGCATGCAGCGATTCACAAAGGCCAAGCCAGTGATCTGAAACACGGTCAGCAATAGATTGAACTGCTTGCAGAGAGTCACCAGAATTGGGCCAATCGGCGATGTTGAATGGATTAATCAGAAACACAGTCAGATCAGGACCGAAACGGACCGTGTCGCTGTTGGTATCGAGCATTTCAGGTACAAAGGAATTATATCCGCTGGTGAAAAGATCGCATCCTAGTCCTAGTGTCTCCAGTTCAAGATGAAGTGGTAGCTCAAGAAAATCAGTAGTAGAACCGCCCAGGATAGCAATTTTCAGATTCGCAGATTTTGGAGAAGCCGTTGAATCTGAACTGATTTTTCTACGTAAGCGACACAGGGACATGTATGTGCTGTAGTCACTGGTCATACGAGCCTGTCGCAGTATTGCAGACAATGCTTTGCTATGCTGCCCCTCTTTTATTAGCTGTTTTATGTCCTTCATGTTTCAGAGCCGTAATTTAATTGTTTGTTTTCTATCTCCAATGTTTCCTTGAGTTTGTTAATGATCTCTTTGGACAGGCGTAAAGAGCCCTTATAAACGGTGTGCTCTGCATCGTGAAATTCTTCCGGTCTGGAAAACTCCCTGAAATTCAGGAAAGGTATGTTACCAAATGATACTTTTACGATGTCGAGATAAGCCTGGTAGTGGATTTCATTAAACAGTTCCCGGCTAATGTCTCGTTCAGGCAGATTGATAACCATTAGCTGGATATTATGTGTCTTGATGAGCCAGGTAAAACGTTTAATGCTGGCAGAAGTCTGTGCCTGGGTTTCTTCAGGGTTCCAGGTATAAACAGTATTCCACCATGTATCAGGCCCGTTGAGCCATTTTTTAAGTCCCTCCACCTTGGCAGGTATGCTCAAGAGGTATTTATAAGGTGATATATAGCATTCCAGTATCTGCGAAAATTCGAAATTCAGAGCTTGTGGGTAATGTTTTTTGCGGATAATTTTCTCAGATAATTTATGTTTGAACAGCTTGTCCGCCAGTTTCTGCCGAGTGGTCCTCTGGTTCATGTTTGCGTTTGGATCGAAATTTATGGCATTACCTTCGGATAGCCAGTAATTGAATATTGCCAACAAGGTTATTTGGAAACGTTTGTTTAGCTTATGCGTAATAAAATCCAGTCTTGAAGTTAGTGAATCAGCTAGTCCTTTGGGTATGAGTTTTATGCCGACTTTTGTATCGCGCGCAGCATAAAACGGACTGTACAGGTTAAGACCGAGGCTGAAAGGTCTTTCGTCTGGAATATTGCCAATAAACCGGGGGGAAATACCCAACACCACAATTTTTGGCAAAGACTGTGAACCATATACCTTTTCGATATATTCCAGCGATGCTGTAACATCATCGATTGTGCCAAGACTAATACCTCCCTGGTAGATCGAGAATTTAGGGAATGCTTCCTCGAACTGGCGATAAAGAAGGTTTTCACGAACAGTAGATGGTCCAGTCAGCATTATCATGTCTTTGTCAATATCAGTGAATCTCGAAGGTAGCAGGTAGCGCAGCCAGTCTTCCGTTTTGAAAGGAAATGCGTTCAGTTCGCGTTCAGCCCAGGATGATATAGAAATCATCCCTACCACAATACAGACATATAGAAGTAACCCGGTAAAAATAGCGGATACTGCCAGGAATGGTTTTCTAAAATCCTGTGTAAATAAAGTCAACATCTGTGCTTGAGAAGAATATTAGGATAATTATTAATAGTGCTGTTGCTAAAAGTTTCAGCAGAATACGGATGTGTGTACGGGTGTCGGATTTCATGATCTCAACAAGCCATTGAACAGTTGGAGCAAATGGTGTGTATCGAGCTGAAAAAATATAAACGCGAAAGAAGCGGCGTTGAACGTAATAATTATACCAACAATTTTGGCAAGCCAGTTTTTTCGCAATTGGTTGACGCGTTTTCTCCCCAAGTATTTGGAAAGTAAGTGATCCCATGTATGGTAGATCACCAAGTAGATGCCATGTGTAATACCAAAGAAGAGAAAGCCAAGCGAAGCACCGTGCCAGATACCGGAAACGACCATTGTTAGCATCAGGGCAAGATTACCGGAGAGTACTGGGTAGCTGGAAAGCCACTGGCTGCCTAATGCCTGCTTGTAGGTCGGTGAAAATACATAATCGGTTAGCCATAGTGTCAGTGAGCGGTGCTGGCGCAGCCAGAAATCGGACATATTTTGTGCGATGAAGGGTTTGTTAAAGTTCTCGGGTGGACGTATGCCCATCAGGCTGCCAATGCCAATGACGATATCACAGTACCCGGAGAAGTTCAGATAGAGGTAGAAAAAAAAGCCATACATCTGAATTACCCAGGAAGAGAAACTCAATTGCAGTACATTAGTATCCGGCTGCAAAGCCAGCTTGCTAACCCATATAGCCAGTATGTAGGCCTTGACTAGACCAGACAGGATGCGGAGTATAGCATCAAGGTGGGCCTCATAAGTCGGCTTAATGGCTTGTTTGTGCCCATGCCACTGGTCAAAGTAATCCTGGTAACGCATGATGGGACCCATCATGATCGTCGTGAAATTCAGACAGTAATTGAGATAGGTCAGAAATTCCAGCTTTCGCAGGGTGTTGCTTTTGGCATCAATCAGTACATGAATAATCTTGAAAAAGAGAAAGCTGAGGCCCACGGTACTTAGGACACTGGTTAATATTTCTTGCGGAAATATCCACTGCAGAATCTCGTAGTTTCGCATGTATATAAACAGGGCGACAAACAGTGATAAGGAATACAGCATTCTTAATGCCGGCCATTTAAGATGAATTTTTACCAGAGCAAATCCAAGCAGACAAAACGCAATAGTGGATAGGGCTCCAGAAAGTCCTAGCAGGTAAACGATGAAAAAAACATTGACAGACAGAAATACCAGTTGTCGGATGACGCTACTCAGCAATGAAACCAGCAATACTGATATCATCGAAAGCGACAGGTATTGTATTGACAGAAGTGCAAAGCTCATTTTAAATATCTAATATCAATACTGTCTGGTTAGAAAAGAAGAGACTTAAGAAGCCTAAGTTACTTGTAATAAAGTAAAATAACAGTTGTCGAGGTGGTTTTTTTCCAACAAACTACTCAGACTATAAAATATACTAACACTTTTTTTATCAATGCTTAACAGTTTATACCGAAATACCGGTTTGATAATGCGGTAAAGCGCTATCAAATCAGGGCAATCGGGCTAAAAAGTGCTTGAAAATAGAAGTTAGATAAGGTCTTGATTATATCTTTTTGATTTTAAATGACTGACAAAACAACCGCATCAATTATCCATCATTCCTCAAGCATACAAGACCCAAGAGTAAACAGACAGAAAAGGCACCAGCTACAAGATATATTTTTTATCACGCTTTGCGCAGTGATATGTGGTGCAGACAATTGGGTAGCCATTGAAGAATTTGGCAAAGCCAAACGATTAAAAACAGGCTGGAGCAATGATTATTTACTCAAAATTATTGACGTTATTTAAGCCCGATTGCCCTGCACTTGGTGGGTTCATGCTTAACATGATGAATCTATATCAAGATCAGAAGCGACCAAAAAATAAACGCACAAATAAAGATTCTTTATATTGGGTTATGTTTGTATTTTGGCCTGTAGCCGGTGCTATTCTAGCTTTTGTTTATCTCTTAGATGGATCAATACTTCGTCCTGTTTTAGCATTTACAATTGGAATTACAGCACCAACAACTCTTCAGGCTATGCTTCAGACATCAAATTCTGTGAAATCTGAAGAAGGATCAGGTGTTGAAGATTAACGAATCAGTTTGTTTTAGTGATAATAACTCATCTAATAGGTTGTTATGAGATGAGCGCCATTTATTCAAAATAAAGTTAGGAATACAATTTTAAAAGCCTTTTAGTTTTAAGCCGGCCAATATAAATATAACCTAATTTATATAACTGGTAAGAAAACTAGTATCGCGGTTTTTAGAGGTTTTTAATTTAGCTTGGCAAATTATGATTAGCACTAACGACAATTATCTAACCATTAGATAAAACTTTGTTGATGAATTTATAGGTTACATATATTTTTTACTAAAACCAAAACCAACTGGTAAGGAATTAGGCAACGGTTATAAACCGCATGAAAAGTGGTTTGTTTAGTTTTTATTAAAATTTAGAAAACACCTGGAATATTACAAAACTATCAACGTGCAGTTTTCGGGGTATATACAGGATGATGGTATAAGAAATGGTGCCCAGGGGCGGAATCGAACCGTCGACACGAAGATTTTCAGGCCACCACTACAGTAGAGAAGTGGATTTGGAATCCAC
>JAUXDP010000113.1 GCA_030618325.1 Methylococcaceae bacterium
GACATTTATCACTACTTGTTTGCTGCAGAAAGCATTGGCTTAACCGGCCAGGTCATAGACGCCCAGACATTTACCTTGGAATAAGAGAATTATGGCTGAAAGAGAAACGATAGTACTCACTAGAGATGTCAACGTAATCACTGTTCCTGATGGCAATCACGGCACCCTTAACGAGGGAGAAGAAGTTACCCTGCATCAATCTTTAGGCAATAACTTTACTGTTATCACCCCGTATGGCCATATGGTTCGCATTGATGGCGCAGATGCAGACGCTTTGGGTAAAGAGGAGCATCAACTACACACTCTTGTTGAAGAAGATGATGCAAAAGCGGTAGAAAAAAATTGCTGGGAAGTCATGAAAACCGTATATGACCCAGAAATTCCGGTCAATATCGTCGATTTAGGGTTGATATACGAATGCAATGTTGAACCCATCGAAGCAGGAAAAAATGCCGTCCATATTAAAATGACGCTCACCGCTCCTGGATGCGGCATGGGACCAATGATTCAGAGTGATGTTGAAAAATCCATTCGCGGCCTTGCCGGAGTCGATTCCGTTAATGTTGAAATAGTACTTGACCCGCCTTGGTCCAGAGAGATGATGTCGGAAGTTGCTCAAGTGCAACTGGGTCTATTTTAACAGACGATAATTAGACACGAGAAACACAATCCCCCGAAGCACGGGGGATTGCAGAAAAGATCCTGTTATTTAGGCAACTGGAAATAAATAACCCACCCAGATTGCGCAGTATTTTTGTTTGTCTTTGGTCTTGTTGCGCAGGGCGCATAGCAGGCTATGCAACCGAAGCAACAAGGGCAAAGGCGGACAAAAAGGCACACAGATGGGTGGGTTATTTGTTTCCAGTTGCCTTAAGCCTCATGCAAAGAAAGTGCTGAGCGTATGTCTTTGGTGAGATAACGCTTCAAACCGTTACCTAGTCTTTGCGCCAAAGCAGGCACGGCGTGTTCTTTATCTAAAAAAACTTCGGGTTCACGTCCCTCACGATAATTGGCCAGGGCTTTTCGGATGGCCGTACAGAGATAACACTCTGTACCTTCTGGGAGTGAAGTGTCTAAGATTCTCAACTTGCGAGGAGTGATTTTATTCATGGTCTCTATCCCCTCTCCTTTTCGGAGTGTTGGTTAGTGTTTATTCAGAGCCTGTAATTTACTGCGCCACTATACAGATGGGATTAGGCAGTGCTCTTGGCATACTTCGTGTTTGCAAAACAGCATTCCCTCACAGAAACCAGGGACTTTTGCACTCTACACTTCGCCTTAAAACTATTCTGAACAGGTTCTAAGCTCTCTTGATTATTTCAATTAATATCAAAAAAATTACGACTCTGACGATATCAAAGTTGCAAAAAATGTCAATATTTTTTTTATATTTATTACGAAATTGCCACAGCACGCAGTCCGCTTTTAGTTAATGTAAGCAACAACCGACGGACCTATTGATCCTTCGCCAAACGAGTTTGAACTTGCCGTAAAAGTCTCTTATTCTTCCAGCTTACTTAAACGCTTATCAATTGCTTTGATAGTCTTGAATAACTCTGGAAGTTTAGCCAATGCAGCCAATTCTCTCCAGGCTACCTTTTTATCTTTGGCCGGGCTGCCAAACACCTGAGTGCATTCTTTGACATCACCAGCAATCCCGGAACGCGCCATCACCACCGCATGATGGCCAATTTTAACGTGATCTGCCAAACCTGCACTTCCTGCCAATATCACATTATCTTCAATATTGCAGGAGCCAGAAATCCCAGTCTGCCCACAAATTATCACATTATTACCGATAATATTATTGTGTCCAATCTGAACGAGATTATCGATTTTGCTGCCTTCACCGATAACGGTCTCACCAAAAGTCCCTCGGTCGATACAGGTATTGGCACCAATCTCAACCTTGTTCTCAATAATGACATGCCCCACGTGAGGGACCTTAATATGCTTTTCATTCCGTTGCTTATAACCAAAGCCATCAGCACCTACTACAGTGCCCGCATGAATAATAACGTCATCACCAATCTGGGTATGGTCGTAAATAACAACATTGGGGTATATACGACAGTTTTTACCGATTCCAACATGATTACCAACATGAACACCACTTAAAATTTCAGTACCGTCTCCTACTTGGCTTTGTTCCCCAATACTTACAAATTCAGCAATATAAACGGATTCTGCGAGTGTAGCTGTCTCTGCAATCACTGTCCGCTCAGCAATTTGTGCAGGAAAGCTTTTAGCTGGATGTAAGGTGTTGACTGCTTTTATAAAACTGATTTCAGGATCTTTACAGACCAATAAGGCCATCTCTGCCGGAGCATTGAGTTGAGCGTTGTCCTGACTTATGAAACAAGCACTTGCCTTGGTATTTTCAAGGAATTTGATAAATTTAGCATCATTAAGAATAGTCACCTGCTCCGCTTGAGCTGAACTAATATCTGCAGCCGAAATAATCGTCTTTTCACCATTCCCGCCGATAATTTCAGCATCACATAATTGAGCTAATTCTTTTACAGTTAAAGTCATTTCACGTTATTCCCTTGGTTCATTTATGAGCGAGCTTATTCAATTAAATTATACTTCACACTACTATTATGGACTTTATAGCACTGGGACGTAAAAAAACTCTATCCCCGCAACAATACTTTCGGCTGATTTATCTTCTCCAATTTGATGACCTTTTTATCTTTTAGATACTCAGCAATTACTTCCCAAACTGGTTTACCGGTAGCTGGTACCCCTACAGATGCCCAACTGGAAATTTTATAGTCTTTAGTACTGTCAATTATATCTCCATTTGCCAGTCTCATTACCGAAATTCTAAACCCAATCTTAGCTTCTGGTCTACAGGTAAAACTCATTCCCCCTACTCTAACCATATCGCCTCCTTGTCGAAAATAAGGATCTTTATTAAACAAATTATCACACACATCTTCCAGAATATTTTTTAATTCTCCTCCGGAAATATTGCGCACATAAGTCTCAGGATAAGTAATCGCAGTTTGCGCCATAACATCTTCCATAGTAATAGTGTTCCCTGGCAGCAGCGTTGGTCCCCATCTAAATCCCGGTGACAAGGTAATCTGAACATCGTTCACCTTCCTCAAAGCATCAAGGACCACCTGATCAAAACTGCCATAAAAATTATCTCGACGAAATAATAGCTCTTCTGTAGTCGCTAAGGGTTGCTGCAGTTTTGTTAATAAAGGTTGCCTGATTGCATGGATCAAATGCTGCATATTTTCATCAGGTTCAATCAAGTTAGAAAAGACAGGCACCAATCGGTAGCTAAAATCAACAACCCGCCCCGGTTTTACATCCAGATCAAGTACCCCAAGGAATTTACCGTGGCTGCCAGCATTGGTCACAATGGTTTTGCCCGAGCCATTACTGATGATTATAGGTTTTGGTATAGCATCATGGGTATGTCCGCCTAAAATCGCATCTATCCCGGTAATTCGTGATGCTAACTTTAGATCCACATCCATACCATTATGTGATAACAGAATTACTGCATCAGCCTTTTTTTCCTGCCGGATTTCATTAACTATGTCTTGAAGATTCCGCTCTTCAATACCAAACCGCCAATGAGGTGTAAAACGCCTAGGATGAGCAATTGGGGTATAGGGAAATGCCTGGCCAATAATAGCTATTCGTGCATGTTTTAAGGTTTTGATGGTATAGGGTTTAAAGACATCACCGTGATCTATATTAGATTCAAACTGTGCTTCTTCGGTCAAGGCAATATTTTGGGCGACAAATTCTCCTTTAAACCCTCGTAAATTTTTCTTTACCTGATTTTCACCGTAAGTGAACTCCCAGTGCCCGGTCATAACATCCGTACCTAACCGATTACTTGCCTCCACCATATCCTGACCTTTGCTCAACAGAGCAGTTGCAGAACCTTGCCAACTGTCACCCCCATCTAGCAACAATGTATTGTCCTTACCACGTTCCTCCCTAATATGGTTAATCATCGTTGCCAAATAGGCAAAGCCACCCATTTTCCCAAACTCAGCAGTAGCTTGAGTAAAGTTTAAATGAGTAAACGCATAAGCTTGTTTGCTGTTGGCTTTAACACCAAAAAATTTCAGAAATTCCTGACCTGAAATATGAGGGGGCAAATTATATTCTTGACCCACACCTACATTACTACTTGGCTCTCTATAATAAACGGGTAAAAGTTGGGCGTGACAGTCGGTATAGTGCAACAGCGTCACATTACCGAATTTGGGGTTCTGATAATACTCTCTTGGCAGCGAGGAAAAAGCAGGCAATCGTTCTGGAAACAGTCCCAATAATGCCAGAGATTGTAGAAATTGGCGTCGCTGCAAAATTATTCCTCAGGGAGAGGAATTCCGGCATCCGTTACCTGCAACTGTAACACCTGTATTAATATTATTTTTTGCTTCATTCTCACCACACAATCCCGATCTCCGCCCATCTTTCTTGATTTTAACGTAATTTTCTAGATGGTGGAAATGGATTGAAGTCTAGAAGCTAACACAATGTAAAACTAAGATCTGAACAGAAAAATTAATTTGTAGTTTAGATTTCAACTGATACAAAGATAAAAGCTAAAGGTCATTATATTTTTTGCCTCAATACAGCAAGAAGAACGCCAGTGATACAGCTTTGGTTAGTTTTTATATATACTTCAGTCTGCCATGCGAAATAATAATATTGCAATAATCATTGCCAGGATAACAGAAATACCTTTCCAAAAAACTACAGGATCACGCTCCAGCAGGGGCGGTCGGGTTTTATTCAGAAATGCTTTGCTTGGATGACGCAGGTCAAATAGAAACTCGGATAGTTCCTCATAACGCTTGTACGGATCTGGGTGTACTGCTTTTCTAAGGGCTCCATCAATCCAGGCTGGGATTTTACGATCATCATCAGGCAAAGGATTGTATTTTAATTTATTTTGAGCGGCTTTTGTTTTGGCTTTTGCTGCCTGAGCGCCATAAGGTAATTTTCCGGTCAGCATTTGATAAGTAATAATACCCAAAGAAAAAAGATCCGAGTTGGTTGTACCCGTTCCCCCCAATAAATATTCTGGTGCAGTATATTGCGCTGTACCCAATAAATTAATTCGCTCAATAGGAGAGGTAATTTCCTCAATACCTGCTACTTTTGTCGAACCGAAGTCAATGATTTTCACCGTGCCTGAGCTATCAATCATAATGTTTTCTGGCCTCAAGTCTTGATGTAGCATTTCCAATCGGTGAAAAACACTTAATCCTTTGGCAATTTGCTCAATGATTCCTCGCACTGTTTCTAAGTCTGGTTTCGGGTTATCAGTCATCCACTGGGTTAAGGTCTGCCCATCAATAAATTCTGTAATGATATATAAATGGTTACGCTGCCTAGTCTGCGCACATGGTTTTAGCACATGTGCACTATTGATACGCCGAGCGATCCATTCTTCCATCAGAAATCTTTCCAGATAAGCGGGGTCATCTCGAAGATCAATCGACGGTGTTTTCATGATGACCTGCGTATCAGTTTCACCATCGACAACTAAATAAACATGACTACGACTGCTGGCATGTATCTCCCTGATAATTCTGTAACCATCAAAATCCATTCTCGCATCTAATATCGGTGGAAATGGTAGCTCGGTTAACTGTTGATAAATATCATTAACGTCTTGGTTAGGAAGCTCGTCTATCCTGACTACCTGAGCAGTGAGATTATCTGTACTCCCCTGCTCAAACGCTTTATCCGCGATAATTTTCATAGCTGCATTCAAATCATCACTATGCTCATTAATAGTATTGAGCATAAAGCTAGAATTCACAGACTCATAGATTCCGTCTGTCACAAATAAGAAAACATCCCCCCAATCCACTTGTAGCGCTTCATAATCAATTTCAAGTTGAGAATTGATTCCCATCGCTCGGCTAAGATAGCTTTTTTCCTGCGAAACCCAAAACCGATGATCCTCGGTCAATTGCTCCAGAGTATTATCACGCAATCGGTAGACCCGTGTATCTCCCAAATGAAAAATATGCGCCGTCGTAGACTTGATAATCATGGCGCTTAATGTACACACATAACCTCTGTCTTTATCGTAACGGTCTTGACTTTGTTGAGTCTGTGAATATAACCAGGAGTTGGTTGCAGTTAAAACCCGCTGTGCCGATTTCTGCACTGACCAGGTTTCTGATGTACAAAAATAATCTTCTAGAAAACCTGTCACAGTCGCTTCGCTAGCAACTTGACTTACATTGCTACTACTGATCCCATCAGCCAAAGCAATGGCGATTCCTTTTGACGTCAACTGCGGCTCTTCAGGTACATAGATACCGTGAAAATCCTGATTGATTTCCTTACGACCTTTGTCGGAATATTGCCCAATTGATACTTTTAATTGACTGGACATTTTGGACTTATAGAGCCTAGAAAGCCTCAGCCGGTTGTAGCTGAGGCTTAGCTTATTATGTTCGGAATTACAGAGAACGTTTTGGTGCAGTTCTTACGTGGGTGGTATACAGAGTCAGACCTGTAAAGGCGATGCCTCCCACCAGATTGCCCAGTACAGTCGGAATTTCGTTCCAAACGAAGTAATCCATAATCGAGAAATCGGCTCCTATAATCAACCCAAATGGGAACAGGAACATGTTTACAACGGAGTGCTCGAAAGTCATCGCGAAAAATAGCATGATGGGCATCCACATAGCGATGACTTTACCGCTGACCGAAGTGGAAATCATCGCACCAACCACACCCATTGAAACCATCCAGTTACCCAACATACCTCGTATAAAGATTGTAAACCAGCCGGCGGCACCATATTGCGCATAACCCACAGTTCGAGCTTCACCGATAGTAGCAATTTTTTGCCCCACCGGCCCCGGTTCAATGGAGAAACCGTAAGTAAAAACAAACGCCATCATGAAAGCAACCGTTAAAGCACCTCCAAAGTTACCAAGAAATACTAAGCCCCAGTTCCTTAAAACTCCCCCCATTGTTACTCCAGGTCTTTTATCTATCAAGGCCAATGGAACTAAAACAAACACACCGGTCAATAGATCAAAACCCATCAGATACAGCATGCAAAAACCAACAGGGAACAAGATAGCACCAATAAGTGGAGAGCCAGTTTGGACAGCAATAGTAATCGCAAATACAGCAGCCAATGCCAGGATGGCTCCGGCCATATAAGCTCTGATCAACGTATCTCGGGTTGACATGAAAACTTTGGCTTCACCTGCATCCACCATCTTGGTGACAAATTCTGAAGGGACTAAATAAGACATAATATTTCCTCTTTAAATCTAATAATTATTAAGGGTTGTTTGATTACAAGATGGCTCAGGAAAGAACCATTTCCAGACATATTTCTACATAGCTCCATAACTACTAGCAATAACCATACCTGACAGGTAATATTCAGATACTCCACTGTTATCTCTACTGTTTTTATTTTTGAAGTGACTTTATGGAAATAGATACGGATGCTTTAGCACCTTTTTAGTGCATGATATTTCCAGTAATATCCCGAAATGCACCAATAGAAATGAGGAATTGTTCAACTTAACCCGCTTCACTAGAACCATGCAAAGAAAGTACATGGAGAGGATTTCTGGTCTATTTTAGAAACTAAAGGGGTTCGGTACTTTATGAACTGGAGGTATTGGAACTCCAGATTACATTCCTGTAATCTGGGCACCAGCCAGCATGGCTAGTTTCGAATTATTAGAGGTAACCTTTATAACAATGGAGCAATTACTAAAGAAACAACCGCCATCAATTTAACAACAATATTTAATGAAGGACCTGAAGTATCTTTAAACGGATCGCCTACGGTATCCCCACATACAGCTGCTTTATGTACATCTGATCCTTTACCACCATGCGCACCGCCTTCGATTAATTTTTTAGCATTGTCCCAGGCACCACCAGAATTTGCCATAAACAACGCCATTAATACGCCTGCTAATAGTGAGCCTGCTAGCAGACCACCCAAGGCTTCTTTGTCCAGAATAAAACCGACTAATATCGGAGTACAAATAGTCACCATGCCTGGCATAATCATTTCTCGCAGGGAGGCCTGGGTAGAAATCTCAATACAACGATCTGAATCCGGCGGTACTTTACCTTCCATCAAACCAGTAATTTCATGGAACTGACGGCGGACTTCTTCCACCATATCTTGTGCAGCCCTACCTACTGAATCCATCGTCATCGCAGCAACCAGGAAAGGCACACAGCCACCAATAAAAAGACCCGCGACTACCAACGGATTTAACAAGTCGATGGTCTCTAGCCCAGCTGCCGCTGCATAAGCTGAAAATAATGCTAAAGCGGTTAATGCTGCAGAACCTATCGCAAAACCTTTACCAACAGCCGCCGTGGTATTACCAATCGCATCTAAAGAATCAGTAATTTTTCGTGTTTCCTTGCCTAACTCAGCCATTTCGCTGATACCACCAGCATTATCAGCAATTGGACCATAAGCATCCACAGACATTGTGACTCCGGTGGTCGCTAACATGCCGACTGCTGCAATTCCGATTCCATATAAACCAGAAAAATAATAGGCTACTAAAATAGCAGCTACAATCGCCAGAACAGGAAGTACAGTTGAGCGCATGCCAATACCTAAACCGGCAATAATATTGGTTGCAGGGCCAAATTTGGATGCCTCTGCAATTTTTTCGATAGGTGCTTTAGAGGTGTAGTAGTCAGTCACTTTTCCGATAAAAACCCCGACAACCGTCCCAGATAAGACAGCAAAAAATGGTCCCAAGACTGGTGTAGTTCTGTCACCTAAATCAAACTGAATTCCAGCTGAAAGAACCAATGGCAAGGCAAATAACAAAAATAATCCTGCCGCAATCCAGGTTACAGCCTCCAAAGCTTGCGCTGGGTTAAAATCTCTGATTTTTTGCATGGCGACCACCCCCATGACAGAGGCAATTAAACCAACCACTATAAATGCTAGAGGTAACATTAACGCTTTGGCTTGCATTTCTGGAGCAACAAAATTTGTTGCGGTAGCTGCAATCGCAATTGATGCGATCACCGAACCGACATAAGATTCAAAAATATCAGCCCCCATACCTGCGGTATCGCCAACATTGTCACCTACATTATCTGCAATAGTCGCAGGATTGCGTGGGTCATCTTCCGGAATTCCTGCTTCCACTTTTCCAACCAAGTCTGCACCAACATCAGCAGCCTTAGTGTAAATACCACCACCAATTCTGGCAAACAATGCAATGGAAGATGCGCCCATCGCGAAGCCACTGAGGGTCTGATAATTCGCTATATTACTAGGGTCTATAAGCATAAAGACGATCCCGACACCGACTAGTCCTAATGAGGCCACTGATAACCCCATCACCGAACCACCACTAAAGGCTACAGCAAGAGCTGCGCCCATTCCGTCAGTTTTGGCCGCATTTGAGGTTCTGACATTGGCACGAGTCGCCGCTTCCATACCGAAATAACCTGCCGACATTGAACATAGGGCACCAGCCAAAAAAGCATAGGCGGTAGCATGAGCAATAAACATGAAAATCAGTAGTGCTACCACGGCTACGAAAATAGATAGAATTTTGTATTCTGCTTTCAAAAAGACCATCGCGCCATCATGGATTAATTCGGCAATAGCTTCCATTTTTTTGGTGCCAGCGCTATGAGCTAATATAGATTTGTATATATAAAACGCATAACCTAAACCTGCAACACCTAAATAGGGT
>JAUXDP010000309.1 GCA_030618325.1 Methylococcaceae bacterium
ATTGGTTCGTTTTCACCGGGAGACTACAATCAGCCTTTATTGACTGGCGCGGGATATCCATTCTCGACTTCGATTTGCTATGAAGATGTATTCTCAAAACTGGTAATCAAAGACTTACCAGCGGCCTCATATTTAGTCAATGTAACTAATGATGCCTGGTTTGGTGATTCCATAGAGCCTCATCAACATATGCAACTCGCCAGAATGCGAGCGATAGAAACTGGCAGGTTTTTATTACGAACCACCAATACCGGCGTAACCGGAGTTGTCGCACCCGATGGCAAGATTATTAATCAAGCGCCGTTATTCCAGGAAGCAACCCTAACCACTGATATTACACCCATGCAGGGTATGACACCTTATGCAAGAATTGGTGATTTGCCAGTAGTACTGCTTATGTTATTCTTGCTATGCTGTATTGTGATTGGATTTAGGGTTAGAAAAGGGGCTGTCTAAGAGAGGCCAAACCTAGTTGAGTCAGACAATTTCGTAAAAAGATCATTTCAACAAACAGGGGCGTTGAGTGAATTTTATAAAAACAATAATTTTTCACCTTTTAATTGCTTTAACCACTGTAGTGGTTGTGTGGATTTCCCATTTCTATCGCTTCCCTCAGCATGATACCCCCCTTGTAGTTCTTGGTTCGGGTATTATTTTAGGGTTGTTGTTCCGAATGGGAGTGAAAGCCCTGCCGGTATTATTAATTAGTTTGTTTGTCAGTCACTTTTATTTGATTGGCTATTCCTTCGTTGTTTCACTGTGGTTTTCAAGTTCCATGCTGATAAGCGGTTGGCTGGCTTATCTTTATTTGCGCAAGACTTTAAGCCATGAACTTATCGCACGACCCGTCCATAATTTTTTGCGCTTTTATGTCGCAGCTATCTTAATTTCTCCGCTAGTAAATTTGATCCTGGATTTTCCCTTGATCTGGCTGGATTATGAAATACAACTGCCTGAAGATGTTCGAGCACTGGTTTTTTCCTATACCTTTGGGGAGGCGCTGGGTTCGCTGGTTTTTGCCCCTGCCATTACTTTATTTGGTCGTCAGTATCACCTTAAATATCCATACGCGGATTATTCAGCGTTCAGAACTGAAAAAATGCTGTGGCTTGGAGCGGCTGCTATGCTGGTGATCCTGACTCTGATGATGGGCGAGCAATATTTGTTTGCAGGTTTGTTTGATGCAGAATTACTGCTGTATCCGATGATAGTTTGGAGTGCATTGCGTCTGGGTGTTGTTTTCACCAATATTGCTGTGGCGATTATGGTCTATACCGTATTTACCTTTCACTTTTTTGGTATTGCCGGAACATCGGGGGTAATGACAATTCCCGAGGTGTTCGGAATGCTGTTGCTGATTATTACCCTGGCGATACTAGCCCAACTGGTCGCAGCAGTCTCATTGGAGCGCCGAAAAAAAGAGGCTGCACTGGAACATATAACATTGCATGATCCGGTTACAGGATTACCGAACAGGCATAACTTGTATAAAAGCATGGATGATTTACCCTCACCTGACCAACAGAACACCAATTATATGTTGGGGTATGTCTCAATCTGTGATTTCGAAACTTTGGTGCAAGGCTATGGGATTGAAGCCCAGAACGCACTTTTTCGCCAGTTTTCTGGGTTCTTGCAGTTGGAAACGGAACCTGACAGCAGAATTTTTCGTGTCAGCGATCCTGCATATGCTCTTCTTTTGGAGAACAACAAGGATAATCAAGCCCTAGCTATCATGGACAAGCTTGCAGAACAGGTCAAACAGTTTAACTTTATTTGGCAGGACAAGCCCTTTCATATCAATGCTGTTTTCTCTCTGGTGCCGATTGATTTTTTACGGGGAGAAGTACACGGTCCGCTGGAGCATGCCAGCACCTTGGCAGAAAAAGCGTATGAACAGGGTAATATCGGGTCGGTCAGCATAAGTGACAAAGATCAAGATATAAAGCGGCGTAAGACTCGCGCAGACTGGCTGGGAAGAATCAACAAGGCATTGGCTCAGGATCTTTTTAGCTTGGTAGCGCAGCCTATAGTGCCTATTAATCAATCCGACAGTTTACAGGCCGAACCTTATTTTGAGATTTTGTTACGTTTGAAGGCAGCAGATGGCAAATTGGAACTGCCTGGAGAATTTATTGCTCATGCAGAAGGTTTTAATTTGATGCCGAGCATAGATCGTTGGGTAGTCAGGCATACCCTAAAATGGTTATCCTCAGCCAGCATGGATCTGGAAAAAATTGGCCTTTGTTCTATTAATCTCTCCGGGCAGGCGGTTGCAGATCCTAAATTTTGTTTTGATGTAGAACAGTTAATTCAGGAATACCAAGTGCCAGCGGAAAAACTTTGTTTTGAAATAACTGAAACAACGGCGATAGCCAATATGCATACTGCTACCGCTTTTGTTGCGAAGTTACAGAAACTAGGGTGTTCTGTTGCTCTTGATGATTTTGGTAGTGGCTTATCGTCATTTGAATATCTAAAAAAACTCCCCGTGAATATTCTCAAGATTGATGGTATTTTTATTCGTAATATGACTCAGTCCCAAACTGACTGTATTATTGTTGATGCTGTCTGGCGAGTGGCTCAAGCTATGAATTTATCAACGGTAGCGGAATATGTTGAATCGGAAGAAATCTTGCAACTTCTGGCTGACATGGGCGTAACCTATGCTCAAGGCTATCACACTGGCAGGCCGGTATCTTTAATGGAAATTATTGAGCATGGCGAGTAACCAACAAAAATTAATTGTGTATAGTTCATATAATACCAATCCCAATAAGTTCTCCTATATTCCTTCTCCTGCTGGAGAAGGCGAGGATGAGGAGAATTTAAATACAAACTTATTGGGATTGGTATTACATTCAGATAACGGAAGTCCTATGAAAGGCGCGACGATGTTGTCGACACTCCAGCAACTGGGGGTTATACCCTCATTTAGCCGCCCCTCTGTCAGTAATGATAATC
>JAUXDP010000208.1 GCA_030618325.1 Methylococcaceae bacterium
TACATTCTGGTTTTAGGTTGGGCTGAAAAATATGAAGAACAATTGGTTGAAGCGAAAAATATTGATTTAACTAAAGCCCCTGTCTATGTGCTTGAAGCAGTCGCTCGAACTAACCGTAAAAAAAGACAATTTAAAGAAAGTGAAAAACTATATCGCTTAGCCGTTCAAAAAATGCCGGATAGAATTCAATCCAAAATTGGTTTGGCTCAGGTTCTGACGGATCAAAGAAATACCGATGAGGCATTAAAAGTTTTGTTGCCTTTAAAACAGAAAAATCCGCAGAATATCGATGTGTTTTCTGCATTGGCGTATACCTACGAAACTAAAAAAAGTTGGTTTATGGCGTTAGCAACTTATGAACGGATCTTAAGTATTGACCCAAAGCATAGAGAAGCCAATAGAAACCGCATTTTTATCTTGGATAAAATTGGTTCATCTTCGGTTGCGATGGCTCAAGCTAAACAATACGCAGCACTATTTAGCAAAGAGGAAATGGCTAAAATTCGATGTAATAGGGCTGCCTTTATGGTGCGTGCCGGAAAAATTGGTCAGCGAGATGGCAGCCCTCGATTTAATGAAATTGATCAAGCGATAGCGCATATTAAGGAAAATATTGAATATGCTAAAACGATGCCAGAACAAGCCTCAAAAGACTGGCAAACCAGAGCTAAGTTTGATTTGATCGTTGCATTGCACGACCGCTACAACATGCAACAAGTGGTCGATCAATATCAGGAATTAAAACAACAAGATACAACAATCCCTGCTTATGTGTTATTTCCCGTTGCCAATGCTTATCTTTATTTGCAAGAGCCTGAGAACGCGAGAGATTTATATCAGGTCGCACTAAAGCAAACAGCAGGTCAGAAAGAAACCGATCAGATTTTTTATGCCAAGATCTCACATTACTTTGCCTTACTTGAAGCAGAGCAAAACGATCAGGCAACTGCTTGGATTGAAAAACTGGCAGCCAGTGAACCCATCAAGGTTAGCTATAGAAAAAAAGGTAAAAAACCCGCACGGAAAAAAGATAATTCACGAAAACTGACCGTAGAAATGTTATTGGCTATGGATCGCGCTTATAACGATGATTTACAAGATGCTCAGAATCGCCTAGAAACATTGTTAAATATTGCACCTTACAATCAAGATATTAGAAACTCATTAGCTAATATTTATTATTGGCGAGGGTGGCCAAGAAAAGCGGAGAAACTCTATCAATTAGCGATGGTACAAGAGCCTGAGAGCACTGAAATTCAGATCAATCATATCCAAAACCTTGTTGAATTAAAAAAATACCCAGAAACTGAAGCAGAACTTGAAAGATTAAATGTGACACATTCACACCATCAAGAACTGCAAAGGCAAACTGAGCTATGGGATATCCATAATGGTTGGGAATTTAGTTTTGAAGTTAACAGAGGCGAGAGCTCTGGTTCGCAAGAAGGTAGTAGAGATTTAAGTTTTGAAACTTATTTATTTGCAGCTCCAATTGCATATAACTATCGACCTTTTTTACATTATAAATGGGCAGAAGGCTTATTTCCAGAAGGGAAGGGAGATGCTCATCGAGAAGGTGTGGGTTTTGAATATTCAATACCCGACTGGTTGATTACTGCAGAGGTTCACCACAATATTTTTGCTAGTGATCGCTTTGGTGGACGGATAGCAGCCGAATATGCCTATGATGATTATTTGAGTTTCTCCGCAAGTTTTGATTCTTTAAGTGCAAACACGCCTTTGCGAGCATTAAGCAGCGATATTTATGCAAAATCATTTGATGCGGGTGTGAGCTATCGGATTTCAGAGTCCAGACAGTTTAGGTTAAATGCTGGATATATGAATTTTAGTGATGGTAATGATCGGTATAGTGTCTCGGGTTCTTACTATGAGCGTTGGTTTACCAGTGCCCGGTATAAGTTTGCCACTGAGTTTGAAGCATATCATTCTGGAAACAACTCTGATGAAGGTCCCTATTATAGCCCCACCAAAGATTTGTCTTTTGGCGTGACTCTAAAAAACGAATACCTGACCTATCGAGATTATGATTTCACTATGCACCAGAATCTTAATGTCAATGTCGGGGGATATTGGCAAGAACGTTTTGACACGGGTTTTGTTGGGACTATTTTATATGAACATCAGTGGAGTGCTTGGAACCAAGCCCACCTAGCTTATGGTATTACAGGGTTTAGTCGATTATACGATGCTGATCGTGAAAAAGGCTGGGAAGCTTATTTGCGTCTTAATTGGAGATTTTAAGATGAATAAATTATATTTTTTTGTAGCTTTAGTTTTTTCATTAGTAAGTTTGCCTGTTAACGCGACTAAAAATGAGTTCATTTCTTTATGCTATCACGACATTGTTGAGGGTTTGACAGATAAACTTGATGTCGACCAAATGGCGGTGGGAACAGACAATTTAATCGCTCAATTTTCTTGGTTAAAAAAACATAATTATAATGTTATCAGTCTGCAAGATATCTTGGACGCTAAAAACGGAAAAAAACCACTGCCAGAAAAAGCAGTTTTAATTACCTTTGATGATGGCTATCTTAGTGTTTACAAATATCTTTATCCGCTGTTAAAAATGTATGATTACACTGCAGTAGTGGCAGTCGTCGGCAAGTGGCTATCATACAAACCTGGGGAGACAGTTACCTATGGAGATCATGATAAAAAGCCTAGAGATTTTTTTCTAAGTTGGGAACAGCTTCGGGAAATGCAAGACTCAGGTCATATCGAAATTGCCTCACACAGTTTTGATTTGCATCATGGAGAGTTAGGTAATCCACAAGGCAATGTGCAACCCGCGGCAACAACACGTACCTATAGCAAAAAAACAGGCCAATATGAAACGGATCAGGAATACTTCAATAGAATAAAAAATGATCTTAAAGTGAATTCAGACCTAATTGAAAAACATACGGGGGTTCGTCCTCGATCAATGGTTTGGCCTTATGGTGCTCATTCCAAGCAAACCAATGAAATTTCGGAAGACCTTGGTATGCCTATTACCATGACCTTAAAGACTGGTAGAAACACCTTGGTTGATTTACCTGAGATTCGTCGTATTTTGATGATAAGTAATCCAACATTAAGTGACTTTGTTTACGAATTGGAGGAAGAAAAACCTCAGGAAAGTGTCGTGCGAGGGGTTCGAATCAATCTGGATGATATTTATGATAAAGACCCAAAAAAATTCAATAAAAATTTTGACAGGCTTCTAGATAGAATAAAAGAAATGAGAATAAATACAGTGTATTTATCAGCTTTTTCTGATTTAGATAATGACGGTTATGCAGAAGCATTGTATTTTCCCAGTAAGTATTTGCCAGTTCGTGGAGATATATTAAACCGGGTTTCCTGGCAGATAGAAACGCGAGCAGGCGATCCAAATCATATTAACGTTCATACGGTAATGCCAATTACATCATTTAAAAACCAGCATGGGCTTTTAAGTGAACAAGACATTATTGAGATTTATGGTGATGTGGCTAAATTTGCTTATGCAGAAGGTTTGTTGTTTGCGGATGAAAATGGCTATGGATCTGAGGGCTTTGTAAAGAAATTGGTAGATAAAGTTAAGTATTACCGCTCCCGAGTCAAAAAAACAGCTTTATCTTTGTCTGACAAAAAAGTGATTGATGCGGTAGGGAAAGCTGAATTTTGGCCAAAATTACAGCGTGATTACAATGGGTTTGTGATTAATGTTAATCCATTAAATGAGTCGCTGGAGACACATATAGATTCTCTATTGCATGCATTACCTAAAAATCAAAAGAATTTTGTGTTTGAACTGCAAACAGTTGATAGAAAAACAGGCGAAAAAATTCCCGCAGATATTTTAAGTTCGGAGATTGATGTATTTCAAGACCGTAAAATTATACAACTTAGCCATTTTCCTGATGATAATCCTGGGAACCATCCTCCAAAGGAACTAATAAAATCGAAAATTTCAATTCGTGATTTTCCTTTTGGTGATTAATAATGCCTGACTTTATTAGTATTGCAGATAATTTATCACAAGTGGCTCAGGCAGCTTTTATGAATGTAAGCCTGGAAAATTTTTTTTCAGGCTTATTTTACTTTGCATTTTTCTATCCCGTTTTTATGTCCTATGTCTGGATTTCAGGCGCATTAGTCTATTGGTGGCGGCGAGAGAGAGGTAAAACACATACGGTAGATTTTCCGCCAACACTTTCAGAATATCCAGGTGTTTCTATTTTGGTTCCTTGCTTCAATGAATCTTTAATCGCTGAGGAAACTATTGCTTTTTTAATGAAACAAAATTACCCAACCTTCGAAATCATAGCGATTAATGATGGTAGTTCGGATAATACTGCGGAAATTTTAGATGGGCTAGCTGAACGATATGAAAATGTTCGGGTTATTCAGTTTAAAGAAAACCAGGGAAAGGCAATGGCTTTGCGGGCAGGTGCTTTGCTTTCTCAATATGAATTCTTGATTTGCATTGATGGTGATGCTTTGCTTTCGCCTAATGCATCGACTTGGATTGTAAAACATTTTTTATCCAGTCCTCGGGTTGGGGCTGTAACGGGAAATCCAAGAATTCGTACCCGATCAACCTTATTAGGTCGCATCCAAGTGGGGGAGTTTTCCGCAGTCGTTGGGTTAATTAAAAGGGCACAGAGAATTTATGGGCGGCTGTTTAGTGTCTCAGGTGTGGTGACAGGGTTTCGAAAAGCCGCACTACATCGGGTTGGGTATTGGTCAATTGATATGATCACTGAAGATATAGATATTACCTGGAAATTACAAATGGATTACTGGGATATTCGATTTGAAGCCAATGCAACCTCTTGGATTTTAATGCCAGAAACACTTAAAGGCCTGTGGAATCAACGCTTACGTTGGGCGCAAGGTGGTGCTGAAGTGATGATCCGTTACCTTGGTGGATTAATGAACTGGCGCTCAAGGCGCATGTGGCCAGTATTTATGGACTATTTTGCCAGTTTGTTATGGTCATATACCATCTTATTTGTGTTTCTGCTATTTATATTTGGGCAGTTTATACCTTTACCAGAAATGCTGAAAGCTCATATTTATATGCCTGATTGGCTAGGACTACTTTTTGGGATGACTTTTACTCTGCAGTTTGGTGTCAGTATGATGATTGATTCACGATACGAAAAAGATGTAGGGAAAATATATTATTGGTTAATCTGGTATCCGCTAGTGTACTGGTTAATTATTGTTGCTACAGCGATTGTCGCATTTCCAAAAGCGCTTTTTAAGCGAGGAGGCACGCGAGCAATTTGGACCAGCCCTGATAGAGGTTTGCGATGAATAAAAAGAAGCAGCAACCTCGACAGAAGTTGAATACAGTGAACTACCAAGATTTAATCATCAGCAACCCAGAAAACCAAGTACCGTGGAAGCGGGCGGTCTCTTTTCTGGTCACCTTGTTTTTTTGGGGGCTGTGGGTCTATTTGTGGACGCCTTTGCCAGGAATAGTATATAAGTTAAGTCAATCGGGCTTTGCTAATTTTTCTATGTACCCCGCCCCCTATGTCATTGTTTTTTTTTCTTTATTATCAGTGTTGGTAACGTGGCAACTAGGATGGCTAAATTACAATCTAATAAGGTTTAAAAGTCGGGGGCGCCGTAAAGAACAATCATCCTTAAGTAATCAGGAGTTGGTTCAGTTTTTCACTGTTGATAATAGTAAACTGGATAACTGGCAACAGAGTAAATGCCTTGTTATACAGCATAATGAAACAGGAGAAATACAGGAAATTGA
>JAUXDP010000098.1 GCA_030618325.1 Methylococcaceae bacterium
TTTTTACCCAGTGAGCATCAACTGATAGAAGAAATTGAAGCTCTACATGAATACGAAAAAATAATTTTGGGGCAAAAGGTAACTTTGGAAATACTGGGCTCTCATGAACCACTGCCTCCACCATTCGACCATCTTAATGATGAAGTCGTCAATGAAGCGATTACTAAAAAACAATTAATGCTCAAGAAAGTTCGTGAGCTATATGAAGTGAATCCCATGTTAGGTCACAGAGGTGTACGTTTGGGTATGAGTTACCCGGAAATCTATCGTATGCAAATCCGTTCCATCCTGGAAGCGGCTGCATTATGTGTCAAAAAAGGAATTTCAGTGCAGCCCGAAATCATGGTTCCACAAGTTATTACATCGCAGGAACTTAAAAAAGTTAAAGAAATTGTTGATCAGGTTCAACAAGAAGTTGAAAGCAATTACGGAATTGAACTCGACTTTCAATTTGGCTCTATGGTGGAAACTGTACGTGCCTGTACTCGTGCTGGAGATCTTGCAGATTATGCACAGTTTTTCTCATTCGGAACCAATGATCTGACCCAGGCAACTTTTTCATTTTCTCGTGAAGATGCAGAAAATAAATTTTTACCTTTATATAATGAATCCGGTTTGTTGCAGGATAATCCTTTCGAAATTCTGGATGTCAAAGGGGTAGGAAAACTGATGAAAATGACAACCGATTTAGCTCATCAAACTCGCCCGGGTATCCGCATCGGAATCTGTGGAGAACAAGGAGGCCATCCACAATCAATTCGCTTTTGTCATCATATTGGCCTGAATTATGTGTCTTGCTCTGCACCACGCATTCCCATCGCCCGACTGGCTGCTGCACATGCGAAATTGTTAGAGAATGAGTATATTCTAGAATCGTAAAAGAAAACTTCGTTCAAAATAAATACTTTGACACACGGTTTTCGATTTTTCCATGCTCTTATTATTTTTCTGATTGCCTCGCTATGGGTCGTCATTGCAATAGGAGTGATTAAATACTTTGGGTGGTATACGACCTTTGAACCCGGGTTATTGATCCATACGGGGATAATTATTGTATGTATAGGATGTACCACAGCCATTTTCAGACCATTAACACTCAGGTATTTATTTTATACCTTAGGTTTCAGGACGGCTAATGGCTGGTACTATTTTGTTGCGATGGTAATGGCAGTATTTTTTTGGATTGCTGATTTTTGGCTGCAATTCTATTTTTTCTTAGATGATGGGGCAAATGATGCAATAGCATTGCAAAGTGATATTAAACAATTTGGTTCAATTAGCATGGTACTAGCCATTTGTTTTTTAGCACCGATGGCCGAAGAGATTTTATTTCGAGGCATTTTATTAAAAGGCTTAGTTGATAAGGTTAGTCCGCTATGGGCAATACTGCTTACATCCATGCTATTTGCAGCTATTCATTTTTCGCCAAATGATACTCTGACACTTTTTGTCGTTGCTGTTGGATACTCGATTCTAACACTAAAAGCACGCAGTATTTGGCCTGCTATCCTTGCTCATGTCATCAACAACAGCGTGACTTTGTACTATTTAGCAACTGTTTAGTAAATTGATATATGGTATATACTGAAATATTACCAAACAGAAATATTTAAAGAGACATTACATTATGGCAAAAAAATCCTATAAATTGCCTTCTAATGAAACACAGGAACAGGCATTAAAAATTGCCCGAAGTTCCCAACGTCCTGGGCAAACCAAAGAACAAACTAAACTAATTGCCCAAGGCATTGAAAAAGGCATTCAGAACTATAAAAAACAACAAAAATCAAGATCCAGAGAACTGGATAAAAAGCTTAAAAGTGCTTCAAGGAAAGTAATTGAAGAACAAGCACCAGAGCGACAAACAATCGTAGAATACAAACAGCATTTGTTGCCGTGGGTTCTTTTGCTCCTGACATGGTTGGGAGTGATAGCATACTATTTTGTTGAGATTAGTTATTGATTGAACACTCTATCTGGCTATCAGCTCTCTTTTGGTAGAGTTTATGTGATCGATAATTTCAACCAGCTTCTTAGTCGTAGCATTACTCCCCTGGATATTTAAATGAGATTTATCAGCAAAATTTGTATCATCCAGGTTTAGTAAGTCATGGGCATTGATATGATACGTGTTGTTGTTATCAAGTATTTTCTTTGTTCGCTTATCGAATGCTATCATAATTTTGTTAAGTTCAGGACTCGAATCAATAACTGCTTTTCTAAACGGTTGTACGACAAATAATAAATCGAAACCATGCGTTTGCGACAGACTCACCAACTCTTTCAAGCATGTAAGGGTTTTTTCATTGAATGGTGCAATGGAATGTGTGTCTACACTTCCCCATCGATGTGGATGGGCATTATGTTCACTCATATCAAGCTGACTACCTCCGGTTCTATCATAAACCAAATAATCATAAGTTTTTGGATTGGTAAAAAAATCCCAGCGGAAGAAACGGTCAATTATGGTTATCAAGTTTTTTGAGGCACGCATTATTAAGTAAAATGTATCAGCCGGGTCTTCATTGATATAACCAAAAACGTTATCAATAATTCTCTTCTCTATATCACTCTCTCCAACAAAATCTAAATATTGTGCCGGATAGATAATTCGTTTCACATTTCCGTGATTAATAATTCGAGACAGCAACGGTAGCTGTTGTGGACATTGCATATGCCACCCTGATAAATTGACCACCTTGTCCACATGTAAAGAAGTGTCTTCAAGTAATACGCCATTAATATTGTTCAAGGCCAATGAAGAACCGATAATTATCGTATCTGCTGCTTCAAGGTCAACACGATGTTTTAGAAAATGTATTTTCGTGTCCATAGAAATATGGTTGTAAATGGGTATATGGAATTTAGATTCCACCTTGTAGAGGCTAAGAATAATTGCTGCATAAAACAATACCGCCAGTGCAATTGTTCTTAAAATATAAATACGCCCTTGCATCATATTGCTCAGTACCTATTTTTGTGAAGAGAATGGAAGATTCATAATAAATTGACTATTATCCCAAGTAGGGTGCTACTAAAACCCAAAATAGAGGAATTCAGATTCCCTTACCAGAAAAAATATTGCAACAATAAACATTAAACTATTACCAATGGAATCCAGCAAGGTGGCCTTAAATGAATACTGTTTAAATATCCATTTAGTTATCAAAACCAGGATAATCACACAAGTTAAAGCGGACACAAACTGATCATTTATAGTATTCAGCCTTATAAAATCATTACTGAATTGCAAATCAAATGCAGTGAGCCACTGCATTTTTTCAGCAAAGGCCTGCGGTAAGATAATGTCTTCAAAACCAAACATTCCACGCAACACTTTTATGGCATCAGGCCAGCTCTTAGCTCTAAAAAATACCCAGGCGATATTGACAAAATTAAAGGTTATAAACCAGGCTAATACCCGGTTACATGAATAACCAAATGAATTCCATATCCGATGGATGACAATGGCAAAGCCATGTAAAAACCCCCAAAAGATAAAAGTCCACCCGGCACCATGCCAAAGCCCACCAATAAGAAAGGTTGCCATTAAATTGGTATAGGTTCTGAAATGCCCCTGGCGATTACCACCGAGCGGAATATATACATAATCCCTTAAAAATCGAGAAAGCGTGATATGCCAACGCTGCCAGAAATCTTGAATATCAAAAGCTCGATAAGGTGAATTAAAATTTATTGGGATTTTAATATTGAAAAACAATGCCGCACCGATTGCCATATCGGTGTACCCACTAAAATCGTAATAAAGCTGCAAACTATAAGATAAGCTGGTTATCCAGGCATCAATGAAGTTCAGTGTTACAGCTTGATCAAAACCATTTATTGCCCATACTGCAAAGGTATCTGCAATCACCACTTTCTTAAAAAGGCCAGCAGTAAAAATAAACAACCCTTTGGAAATGTTTTTAGTGTTAATGACCTTATTTCTGAGATTATCAAATTGCGGCATCATTTCCTTGTGATGCACAATTGGACCCGCTATCAGCTGGGGAAAGAAGGTGACAAAAACAGCATAATGCAGAAAATCATGGTCTTCGGTCTCTCCGCGAAAACTGTCGACGAGGTATGCAATCTGCTGAAAAGTAAAAAATGAAATGGCTAAGGGCAAGGTCAAGTCCAGCAACGGAATCGTTTGAGTAAATGCATGATTAACATTTTCAATCACGAAATCCGTATATTTATAAAAACCTAGCAAACTGAGATTAGCTGTAATACCTAAGATCAACAGTGATTTACGACTGACTTTGCTATGTTCTTGTTGTTTTGCCAGGGAAACACCAAGAATGAAGTTAAATAAAATTGATCCCAGGATTAACGGTAGATATTCTATTTTCCACCAACAGTAAAAGACCATCGAGGCAACAAACAAAAATCCTTTACTGGCTGTTGTCAGTCGCTTTTTATTCAGATAGAAATAAATTATAAAAACTGCAGGTAGGAAATAGAAAATATATGTGTAAGAGTTAAAAAGCATTAATTGTACTGCCTTGATTTAGCGTTGCTCTGCATAATATTAGATGGAATTGTACAATTTAGTTCCACGATGAAAAACCTATCATTCAGTATATCATCCTGGGTTTCAGCGGTTATCAATCCGTTGGGCCAGGATCTGTCCGAGCTACTATCAATACACCCAGAAAAATCAACATGATCCCCATGGTTCTCGGCATCGAAATAGTTTCATTTAGGCGTGGCCATGCGGCTGCACCGATATATACCAATGCATAACTCATACTCAATAAAGGGTATGCGAGGCTTAATTCATACTGAGCTAACGCTCTCATCCAACATAACAGAGAAACACTATAGCAGATAAGGCCTCCAGAGACCCAAGTCAAAGAAGGGAGGATCATACCGAAATCATCGACTATTTGTGGAAATAATAGGGGGAAATTCTCGTCATGTAAAGACAGCATGCCTGCTCTCATAAATAGTTGCGCGAAGGTGGATAACAGAATACTTATCCCCACGAATATCATCCCATTACAGGTGCCATTTTTTTTCATGTTTGTGATATTAAGATAATTCCTGAGCCGATCAATCCCAACCCCAGCCAACGTGCTTTTGAAATGGTTTCATTAAGATGGTAGCGTGAAATCAGGATAACCAGCACAAAACCAATACTGAGAAAAGGAAATGCTTTGCTAACTTCCATACGGTATAGAACAGTTAACCAAAGAACAGTACCTGCAGCGAGGCAAATAATAGCCCACCAAGTTTCAGGCTGGCTGAAAATACGCTTAAGAAAATGTATTTTAGAAGGCATCAGCGCTGCTTTGGTTACACCACAATCTGCAATAATTGTCCACCAGTCGTAAAAAATACTGATAGTAAGATAAGAATATGATCCATGGAGTTATAATAAAATGAAATCGTGGATTATGGGATAAATTATCTATTTTGGGCAGGAGCAATATTATGATTTGGTAACACATAGTTATCCATACTGTTGTAAAAATCCTGCATAATTTCTTCTTTCTCAAATTGCTCCCAAATAACGATTTTTCGAGAATTTTCAACTTGACTATTATCAACCCATCTTCCATCCGGCAGAATCTGAGGTACAGGTATTTCGACTCTTTTGCCCCAAGATGAGTTTTTTAAAATAGCGATTGCAGCAACATCATAGAATGATCTCCCCTTGGGATCACCACCACCCGGAAAAAGCTTAAAAAGACTCAGTGAATAATCTCCAAAATTTGTAAATAATTTGCTGTGTCTACCGGCAACAGGATGACTAATTTTAGGTCCTTTACCAGGCATTTTTTCATTAATATCATCTACGTAAGCAATCACAGCGCCTGTACCTGTTGGCTTATTTAGCCTAACTGTAACAATTTCAAATTCCACGTCAGTTTCAAGAATGGCACTAACTGCAGACGTATCGTTAATAAGGTTATATTCTCCAGGGTCTGGATAATTGGAGCCTAACCATACAATTTTGATATTCGCTGCGATGGATGGATCTTTTTTTAATGCAAGGGCAATATTGGTTAGTTTACCAACTGCTAAAAGCACCAGTTTCTCCTGGCTTTTGATTTTTGCTCTTTTAATGATGAAGTTGACTGCTTCTTCACCGTCAAAACGTGGAGCATTAATGTGTTTTACAATTTCACTATAATTACCGCTTGCACCTCTATAAACATCGGTATATGGGCGCTGAGCACACAAAATTATGACTCGATAGGCTTCAACGACATGATCCTCAATACTTCCGCCAGAAGAGGTTCTATTCACTGTAATTCCTTCCACACTGAAGAAGTGACTATTGAATAGCATATATGCAATTGCGTGCTGGTCATCTAATTCATTGTTGGTATCGGAATCTATAATGACTCTTATTCTATTCAGTGGAACTTCATCTTCGGCGAACCACGAAATTAAAAATGCTGTACCAAGCAGGAGCAATGAAATAACACTGGCACGAACTATTTTACCTTGAACTTTCATTTTTATATTTGTGCGCTCTCATCATTGACCTGGAAAATATCGCGAGCGTGTTCCAAATTGACATCGTAGATATCCAGGTTTTCCTTGGGGCTGTTAAAAAATATGGCTATCAGACAAGCAAACCAATGACCTTCAGTATGATCAAGAATGGGGGAATTAAAAATGCTACTGGTTGCAATCGTTAAAAGCACACCCTGGGCTAACCATTTTTGATAATCAGGTAAAATCTGAAGATGCCAATATAGGGTGAATAAAAAGCCTAAATAGAGTACAAGTCCACCAATACCAACTTGTGCCGTGATTAACAGATAAGTGCTGTGTGGGTTTGTGGTCTGGTGCTCTTTCGCTGATGAAACCCTAGCGTATTCTTTCGCAAAACTACCGGTTCCATGACCAAACCAGGGACGCTCTTTAATCAATGTCATGGCATGCTTCCAGTATGTTAAACGTCTTCCCATGGATGATGTTGTTTCTGGATTGTTAGTATCGTAGTTCTTAGTATTTGTTATCCCTTCAACGATCCGATGCCCGCTATCAGAATAATTAACAAATAAGACGATCGTGATGATGGCGGCTAAAATAAATAGCAGGATATTCTGTTTGTTAAAATGCTGAAAACTGAATACTAAAGCTAAAAGAAAGGCTATCAGTTGTCCTGTTCGGCCAAAGGTAACAAAATATAGATTATGTATGGAGACTAATAGCAGCAATAACCAAAAAAGCTTATGAGGTATTTTCCGATATATCTGTTGAGCACAGAAATAGGCGAAATAGGCAATGAATATGCTATGAGTAATTGAACTTTTTGTACTCGCTGAATATGTCGTTCGTTTAATAAAGTTAAAATCAATAGCATAGGAGACAGCTATTGTTATTAAAGACCCAAGAATGAAGGCCATTAGCGCCCACTGACGGTATCGATTTAGTCGTAAAAATGGGATCAGAATAATGACTAGCAAAAATTCTCGGTATTTATACCAAATATCTATCGAATCTTCTAATGAAGCACTACTATAAGTGACTCCAATTAAAAGATATCCAATTAATAACAGTGCTGATAATGCAATCAGATTCTGTTTCAATAGCTCCGCTAAGGAAATAAATTGAGACGATAACAACCATAACATCAGTAATAGCCCCGTAAGGACGATTGCTATTGAAGTCGAAAAAGGAATAGAAAGTATTAATAAAGCAGAAAGCACACCTCCTGTATGGGTGACGAGTGTTTGGAAACGGTTTTCCATTTGCTTATTAAATTAGATAGCACAAGGCTTGAGTGAAAAATTCACTTACACATTCTCCAGTAAATTTCACCACCCAGTGACGGGAATAGCGCGCCCCAAAGTAAATTAAGCCGTAGCCAGCTTTTGGGATTTTCAAGAAATGATCCGCTTTTGCGCAGAAAGAAAGCCCCAGAAATAAAGTCCAGATTAAGTTCACAGCTCTGTGCCATATTTTTCACTCGCCGTGGTGAAAACACGCTAACGTGTCCAAACTTCGATGCTTTTAGCCGGACTCGTTTCTGCCAATAGGATGCTAGCCATTTTGGCATAACTGGAAAGCCGCCGATCATGACCCCACCAGGTGCTAGCGCAGCTGATAGCCGGTCAACTAATCTTTCTGGTTCATATAAATGTTCCAGAAGATGAAGTACAATAATGACATCGTATTCTTCATCCAAGGAAAAATTAGGCAGGTCAACATTAGCCTCTATTTGCTTGGTATAGCCAGATTCTCGTAACTTGGGTTGTAGCCTACAATCCACTGCTACCCAGCAAGCAATATCAGTAAACCCTGAATCACGTGTGAAACGTAGCATTTGCCCTTGATCAACACCAATCTCGCATACACGCACTGCCCGCCCAAGTTGAATACTCTCTTCCCTGATCAAGTTATACATGAACCAGTAACGCAATAATTTAACAGGATATCGAGTGGAGCGAGGTTTGGTAAATACATCCTTTACCCAGTTTTGTGCATCAATGACCGATAGATTCCAATTCCATGTGATCTGTAATGATGTTGAAATACGGGCTGGTTTTTTCCATGCTATGCAGTGTGATGTCATTCCTTACTTTCTTCTATCGTTGTTGATAGGCTATGCCGATTTATTCTAATGTTGCATTGTTCATTCATGCACTATATCGCCCTATTTTTTGGGTGTGTATGGCAGGTATATTTTTATTATTATTCTTTCTTTAATGATATTAACCAGTATGTAATTCCTAGTGCCAATACAACGGCTGCTGTTGCGAGAATATACATAGGTGTCAACTCTTTGAAGTCAAAAATTATGACCTTGCGAGAGATTGCCATGAGTGCTGTGGCAACCACTAATTTAACGGGTATTACATCGTTTCTGATATAAATCGTAATGTTTATAAAAATCTCAATCGCTATTAAAACAGCTAAAAATGCCCCGAATGTTGCCAGAATATCTGAAATACTTAATAGAAATACGGGAGGTAACATCAACCTCTGGTAAAGCACATAGATAACATCTCCGATTCCCCAAATAATCACCAGCACCATAAGAATGGCAAGAATTTTTACGGCAATTTTTATTGTTTTATTGAGAAACTCAATCAACGGATCATTATGCTCACTAGGAAGTTCTTCGTAGTGTATATTTTCAGTTTTGTCTTGTTTATCCAATTTTAACCTTTACATTCACCATATTTTTAAGTGGGTACAAGCTCCATATTTTTTGAGTATCTACGAGATGTTGTTTTTTAATCCTTTTATTGTTTCAGCAAGAATTCGTTTTTGATCAGATTCATCCAGTGTTTTTTTCTGGCCACCCTTCCAACTCCCAGAACAATCAGGTTGACTATTTCTTTGTAAAGTTCGTGTTTCGCTCGATAGAAATATCTTGCCTGCCTTTCTTCATCATTATTTCAATGTCTATACTTCGTGCGGTCACGGATGCGGTTTTCTATCGGTTGCTTTTTGCCGATAGGCTGCATTGCTGAAATAGTTGCGTAGCCTGCTATGTAACTGAAGTTGCAACGCCGAAGACAAATAAAAAGACAGGTAAGATTGGTGGGTTATTTATTGCCTGTTGCCTTGTTTTCGTTTTTTCCACCATTCAGATAGAGTACCAAAAAATTTTGGTAATTCTGGCTCTGCAATCGAACTGTCCGATGTGACAAGTTTTAGAGGGGTCTCGTGTTTTAATGATTCGATATAGCCCATCCCCAAAATAAACTTCGCGCGAATAAAAAACACACCTAATAGTGCAACAATCAAAGGAAAAAACTCATAAAAAATACCAACTACTGTATATTGATCATCAGCAGTTTCACTGGCGAGTGCTTCAGCAGATCTTTCCGTTTGTACATAACCTTGATCAGATAAATCATCAAGACTGGCTTCAATAATTGACCCTTGAAGTGTAGCCAGCAATAAATAGCCCACAAATTTAAAACCAAGAAAGGATAAACCGCCGATTACAGCCCAACTTATGGGCGATTTTTTTACTGTAATAGCTGATCCATAGAACCAGATAGCAACTATAATATTAATAATACCGAATATCACGCCCATAGAAACATCCCCTCTATAAAATTATCAAACTCTTGCATACCATATCCTCTGTAATAATACATATCTTCATCATTCGAAATTTCTGACAACTATTAGGAATGATTGTTGTCTGCCTTATATAAGGGTACCTCTAATAATTCGTAGTTTGTTCGAGTTCAAGGCGGATGATTTTCGAGAACCGCAGTGTATATGGAATACATGAGGATCGCAGAAAATTATCCAACGCCGAAATCGGACAAA
>JAUXDP010000184.1 GCA_030618325.1 Methylococcaceae bacterium
ACAGAATCGAATGCCAGCTTGGCATCCGGCTTATAGTTCATGGTGAGTAAAATTCCGGTAATAATCTGATTGACTAAGATTAATAATGCCAATGAGCCAAAAAAATACCAGAAATTGAAGTTTTTGGGCGCATAGTACTGCGCCATATGGTCGTTCCAAAATTTGGATAATGGAAATCGCTTAAGTACCCAGTCATTACATTCAGCTATACGATTGAATTTCATGCGTTTGCTCCTTCCTCAGCTTCATCGCCAATTATTATTAAAGTTTCTGTTACATAGCGATGAGGTGGAATATCCAGATTCGTGGGCGCAGGTAAGCCACGGTAAACACGCCCTGCCAGATCAAACCAGGAGCCATGACAAGGGCAGAAAAAGCCACCTTTCCAGTCAGGTCCCAGATCTGCTGGTGCAAGTTCAGGTCTAAATGTGGGGGAGCAACCAAGATGGGTGCATAAGCCAACTGCAATCAAAAGTTCAGGCTTGATAGAGCGGTAAGTATTTTGGGCATACTCAGGTTGAATTGACTCGTTAGATTGAGGATCGCTCAGTTTATCTGTGAGGGTGTCCAGAGTTTCCAGCACTTTTGGTGTTCTGTTAAGAAGCCAAACCGGTTTGCCACGCCACTCAACCCGTAATAACTGGCCTGTTTCCATCTTGCTGATGTCAACTTCAGTCGGCGCTCCTGCTGCCATAGCTTTGGTGCTCGGTTGCATCTGAGCGAGAAAAGGAACTGCTATATAACCAGTACCCACTGCCCCAACCACAGTCATTGCTGCGGTTAGAAACTGGCGTTTAGAGGTGTCGACACCTTCTTCAATCATATTGTTACTCTCCTGCCTATGTGTTCTTGCATTAGAGCTGGAATTGAAAACTCCCAAGGTTTTTGCAACACCTCATTTAAATGATATTGAAAGGCAAAACAAAAACGATCTTGAATTATTTTTCTTATCCTATCGCTCGAATATGCAAATATATTTTTTTAGTTTTCAAATTACAATATACCCTAGAGCTTATCTGATTAGAAGCAGATATTGATTTTTTTACTAGTAACTAGTGAAAAATATCAATAATTTTTACCACGAAGGACACGAAGGACACGAAGAAAAACAAGCTAATAACTTCGTGCTCATCGTGGTGAATATTACTATGCCAGACTATTTTTCAGTGCGTTAAGAAAAGCTATATTTTCTTCAGGTTTGCCTATCGTTACTCGGAGGCAATCGGTGAGTAAACCTGCTTGTGTTGATAGGTTTTTTATCAGGATGCCTTGAGCTTTTAACGATGTAAAGATGTTGCTGGCTTTACCTTGTGGTGTGCGGAAAAGAACAAAATTGGCGGCACTTGGAAACGCCTTTATACCTTGAAGGGAATTGAGTTGATCAATAACAAGACTTCGGTCATGACAAATTTTTTCAGTTTGTTCAGCAAAAAGGGCTTGCTGTAAAAGAGCAAATTCTGCACTGACTTGAGTCAGAATATTTATATTATAAGGGAGGCGTACTTTATTTAATTCATCAATGAAGACCGGATTGCCTGCGAGATAACCCAAACGAAGTCCAGCGAGGCCGAGTTTGGAGAGGGTGCGCATGACCAGTAAATTATCATGATCACCCAGATTATCCATAAAACTGGCATTAGCAAATGGGGCGTAGGCTTCATCGATGACTACCAGCCCTGATGATTGCTCAAGGATCTTTTCTATAGCTGTTCTGCTAAACAGGTTTGCTGTTGGGTTGTTGGGATAGGCTAAAAAAATAATTTTAGGTTGGTGCTGGGCAATAGCTTCCAGCATGGCTGGTAA
This sequence comes from Methylococcaceae bacterium, assembly GCA_030618325.1. GTDB lineage: Bacteria > Pseudomonadota > Gammaproteobacteria > Methylococcales > Methylomonadaceae > JALSJK01. Next base: position 1,804 of record JAUXDP010000184.1, read on the forward strand.
ATCCAAATCAAAATCATGACCTTGTAAGGGGATGCCGTGATACTTCAATCCCAGGCTTAGTGCTATTTGTTGGTACATGACAAAGCCAGGTTCCGGCGCGAGTATGTTGGACTCAGCAGGTAGGGCCATTAACAATATCTGGATAATTTCATCCGAGCCATTTCCAAGTAAGATATCGTATTGGTCGGGTATCTGATTGAGTTGCCTTAGCGTGGCGACTAGTTTTTTTGCATCAGGATCTGGATAACGATTGAGCTGGCAAGAGCGTATTTGTTCCAGCCACTGATCGGTAATATGCGCTGGCCATTGATAGGGGTTTTCCATGGCATCTAGTTTAATCAGGTCGGTAGCATCAGCAACTTTGTAAGCTGCCATGTTTTGAATTTCCTGACGGAAAATGTAGCCGGACAACTCTTTCATTATGTTTTCTTGATCCGGTATTCAGCGGACCTGGCATGGGCTGTTAAACTTTCGCCACGAGCTAAAACCGAAGCTGTTTTGCCAAGTGAGTCAGCTCCTTCGGCAGAGCAAAAAATCAGGCTGGAGCGTTTTTGAAAATCGTAAACACCCAGCGGCGATGAAAATCGAGCCGTACTGGAGGTGGGCAATACATGGTTTGGGCCGGCACAGTAATCACCAAGAGCCTCCGCAGTATAACGACCGAGAAAAATAGCACCAGCATTGCGGATTTTATCACACAGTCTTTGTGGATCAGCAACGGATAACTCCAGGTGTTCCGGTGCGATGCTGTTGGCCACTTCAGCAGCTTCTTCAAGGTTACGGGTTTGAATCAGCGCACCTCTACCTGAAAGTGATTCCCTGATAATATCGGCACGTTCCATTTCGGGCAATAGAGTGTTTATACTTTGCTCTACAGCATTCAGAAAATCCAGGTCATCTGAAAGCAAAATAGCCTGGGCATTTTCATCGTGTTCAGCCTGAGAAAAAAGATCCATGGCGATCCAATCAGGGTTGGTTTTACCGTCACAAATAATAAGAATTTCCGAAGGCCCGGCAATCATGTCTATGCCTACCTGACCAAAAACAAGCTTTTTTGCTGTGGCTACGTAGATATTTCCAGGCCCGACTATTTTATCAACCTTAGGTATGGTTTCTGTTCCAAAAGCCAGAGCGGCAATAGCTTGCGCCCCACCAATAGCAAATGCGCGATCCACGCCCGCTAGATAAGCGGCTGCCAGAACCAATTCATTGACTTTTCCTTTTGGGGTGGGAACTACCATAATAAGTTCGCCAACACCGGCCACCTTTGCCGGTATAGCATTCATCAAGACTGACGAAGGGTAGGCGGCCTTACCGCCAGGAACGTATAAACCAGCACGATCCAAAGCTGTTATTTTTTGACCTAAAATAGTCCCGTCTGCTTCTAAGTATTGCCAAGACTCCATCTTTTGCTTTTCGGCATAAGCTCGTATACGGTCGGCCGCTGTTTGCAAGGCTTGTGATTTGTCGTCAGGTAGGTTTTCCCATGCAGATCGTAGTCTGGTAGGAGAAAGTTCTAATTCGTTGTTTGTTGAAATATTACATTGGTCGAAGCGATTAGTGTAGTCGATAACAGCCTGATCACCCTGGCGACGCACGGTGTTAATAATTTCTAAAACCCGTTGTTGCAGATCCAAATCAGATGATTCATCCCAGCTAAGTAACGAGTTTAGCTGGCTGGGGAAGGTTTCTGATGCCGTGTTTAAGCGAGTTATGGAGAGTTCCATGGCTTATCTCTTGGTAAGAGCTATTTCAAGTTGCTCGATTAATTCTTGAATGGCGCGGTGCTTCATTTTCATGGCGGCTTTATTCACAACCAGGCGGGAGGTGATTTCTGTAATCAGTTCGCGGGGCTCAAGACCATTGGCTTTAAGGGTATTGCCGGTATCGACCAGATCAACAATACAATCGGCAAGCCCGACCAGTGGAGCCAGCTCCATGGAACCATATAGTTTGATAATTTCAGCCTGAATACCCTTGCTGGCAAAATAGAGCCTTGCTGTTTTAACGTACTTGGTCGCGACTCTGACCCGGCCTGAAATTTCTGGTTCATTTTTCCGGGCTGCAGTCATTAAGCGGCAACCGGCAATTTTTAAATCTAATGGTTCATACAAGCTTTCTGCTCCATGCTCCAAAAGCACATCTTTTCCTGCTATGCCCAGGTCTGCAGCGCCATACTCAACAAAGGTAGGAACATCCGTAGCACGAATAATAACCAGTTTTACGTCTTCCCGAGTCGTATCCAGAATTAGTTTACGACTTGTTTTGGGGTCATCAATGGGCTGAATACCTGCTTCTTTGAGTAATGGCAGCGCCTCTTCATAAATTCTGCCTTTTGATACGGCGATGGTTAGCATGTTAAAACCTGTTGTATAGTGTGGTGGTGCAGGGTGATAGAGGGAGTTCTATTAATTTGGAACCCTGCGTATCGTAGCGCCAAGTTGAGCCAGTTTTTCTTCAATGTGATCATAACCCCGATCAATATGATAAATTCGGTCAACCAGAGTATCGCCTTTGGCAACCAGGCCAGCTAATACAAGGCTAGCTGAAGCACGCAGGTCAGTTGCCATAACAGGGGCGGCAGTTAAATTATTAACTCCTCTACAAATGGCGTTGTTCGATTCAAGGGTGATATCTGCCCCCATACGTTGCATTTCCTGAACATGCATAAAGCGGTTTTCGAAAACCGTTTCGGTGATAACCGAAACACCATCAGCTATTGAATTCATGGCGGTAAACTGTGCCTGCATATCAGTAGGGAAGGCCGGATAGGGAGCGGTTCTAACAGATACAGAGTGAGGTTTTTTATCTTTCATGTCGAGTTTGATCCAGTCCTCTCCGGTGGTGATTTCTGCACCGGCCTCTTTTAGTTTTTCCAAGACTGCATCCAAGGTATTCGGGCGAGTATTTTTAACGGTTATCTGTCCACCGGTCATGGCGGCGGCAACAAGGTAGGTGCCAGTCTCAATGCGATCAGGAAGTATATCGAAATGGAGATTCTCGGTGCCGAGTTGGTCAACGCCCTCAATTTCCAGAATATCAGTTCCAATGCCTGATATTTTAGCGCCCATTTTGTTCAGAAAATAGGCCAAGTCACTGACTTCAGGTTCTTTGGCAGCATTTTCGATGATTGTTGTTCCTTCGGCCAATGTTGCAGCCATCATCAGGTTTTCTGTTCCTGTTACGGTTATTTTTTCCAATACTAGGCGGGCTCCTTTAAGGCGGTCCGCTTTGGCATGAATATAACCACCTTCAATCTTAATTTCAGCTCCCATTTTAATGAGACCGTCCAGATGAAGATCAACGGGGCGCGTGCCAATGGCGCAACCACCTGGAAATGAGACATGAGCAGTTCCATAATGGGCTACCAGTGGTCCAAGTACCAGGATCGATGCACGCATGGTACGAACAAGTTCATACGGGGCTTCGAAGTTTTTTATGGTGCTGGCATCAACTTCAACATTCATTTTTTCATCAACCACCAGTTGTACGCCCATGCGCCCTAATAGCTCCATGGTTGTAGTGATGTCATGCAAATGCGGTATGTTGCCAATGCTAACAGGTATTTTAGATAATAACGTAGCTGCTAAAATTGGTAATGCGGAATTTTTGGCGCCAGAAATTCTGAGTTCACCAGATAATTTTTCTCCGCCAGTAATGATTAGTTTATCCATGTTTAGATTCGGGAGTGAATAGGGTTATTGAGACAGTCTCTAAATGTTCAGGTGTTATTTGCTTGCATTTTTGCTACAGGGCAATTTTATCCGCTTGACTGGCAGACTGAAAAAGAGACTCAAATCCGCTTAAAAGAGCGAGTGCCTGGAGTTGCTCGGGGACATTAATAAATGTCAGTGTTATGTTTCTCGATCGAGCAATTTTCAACCATTCTATAATTAAAGCCAAGCCAGCGCTATCTGCAGCGACCACTTGTTTTAGATTAACAGTTATATCATTGGGTGTTAACAGCTTGTCCATGATTCTAGCAGTGTTTTTATCAATAGTTGAGAATGTTAAGTCACCTTCGATTTCCAGACCTTTGACAGTTGCTCGTTTTACCTTGACGGAACTCATTGTTTTTCTTGATCTGGTTTATCCTGATATAAAAACTGGCCAATCATGTTTTCCAGGACTAATGCTGACTGGGTGAAGTCTAGGTTACCACCATCTTCCAGAAAGTCTTCAGACCCGCCAGCGGATAAACCAATGTATTGTTCTCCTAGCAATCCGGCCGTCAGGATGCTGGCCGATGTATCATCTGGCAGGGTATTATACTGTTTCTCTATACGCATTTTGACCACTGATTCATAGGTGTCCAGGTCAAAGCTGATTTCGCTAACCCTGCCTATTCGAACGCCAGATATTTTTACTGGAGATTTGACCTTGAGACCACCGGAATTTTCAAAACGGGCAGTAATCGTATAACCAGCTTCAGCAGCCAAAGGGTTAAGATTGCTGACATGCATAGCCAGAAAAAAAAGTGCAACAATGCCGGAGGCAACAAA
>JAUXDP010000010.1 GCA_030618325.1 Methylococcaceae bacterium
GTACCGCCATCGGTGGCCGTGCCGGTCACGGTATAATTGACGGTGATGGCGGATCCGGTGTTGTTGACCGCACCGAGATCAACGGTGAATTCACCGGGATCAGACCCTGCTTCATCAGCATTGGCATCACTGGCGCTGATGCTGACCTGTGAACTGTCGTTATCGGCAATGGTAATAGTGTCGTTGTTATTACCGGCATCAATGGTAAACAGGGCATTGTCGGTACCATCCAGGGTGACGATAATGGTTTCATTGCCCTCAACCAGAAGATCGTCATTAATACCGCTGACATTAATCACAGCGGTTTGTTGACCGTTGGCAATCACTACCGAACCGGACAGGCTGGTGTAATCGGTACCGCCATCGGTAGCGGTGCCAGTGACGCTGTAGTTAACAATAATATCACCGCCGGTGTTATTGACGGCGCCGAGGTCGACGGTGAACTGGCCGGGATCACTACCTGTTTCCGAAGCTGCAGCATCAGTGGCTGTAATACTAACGCTAGTAAGGTCTATTTGAATGGTATCGATAGCTTGTAGTGCTCCACCACTCCCGGTATTACCACCATCATCGGTGGTTACGGTAAGGGTGTCCGCAGCGGTACCTACTACATTGGTGTTACCGGTATAGGTTAGAAATCCTAGGGCATTATTGATATCGGTAATACTTCCCTGGATAGTTAGATCACCACTATTATTGCTCCCGGAACTGATCGTGGCACTACCTAAGTTGGAGATATTAAGAACACCATTGGATACTTGCAATCGTGTAGTTAAGTTAGCACCACCAGCATCTATATCATTGATGCTGATGCCACCGATGGTGGTAGCTGTTTTCTCTATAATAGTCTGGGTGCCTGGAACTGTGTTGATAGGACTATCATTGACTGGCGTAACTGTAATAGCTACCGTACCAGTTGTATTCAAAGCACCTCCGCTACCGGTATTTCCTTGATCGTCAACTGTGATTGACAGGGTGTCATTACCAAAATAATCCTGGTTTCCTTTATATTGGAGACCTTCTAAAGCGGCATTAATTTCAGTAATAGTGCCTTTAAAACTAACATTGCTAGTTCCGTTGCTTAAAAGAGTATTAATCCCACCACTGGTATTAACAAGGGTCAGCTTACCCTGACTTACAGATAATGTAACTAGCAAGTCACCGGTATTCGCATCTACATCCGAGATGGTTATTGCATTACTATTTCCTGCACTAAAAGTCAGGATACTATCTTCAGCTACTTTTTGTGATAATGATTGACCTGTATTTTCTGCTCCAAAAGTATTTATAGCAGCCTCAGCCCAAGAATAATCGGATGAAGATGCCGATCCTGTTCTTTGTAAAGAGTGGCCACCTGGTATGGTACCAGTTTCTGAAACAGCGATGTCTGTACTAGTTACACCAGCCGCAAGGCCATCAACTGCGGTAAAAGAACCTTCATAACTGATGAATTGAACGACAGTATTGTTATTATCGACCAAGGCAATGCCATCCATATCATTTTGAATGCCACTTCTATCTATTGTGACTACGCCATAGCCTTCACCAAGGTCTGAGACAATGCCTGAGAGATTTGAGGTGGCATACTTCAGGCCATTGGCACCATTATAAAAAACCAAACTCCACCCCGTTAAATCAGTTCCTGCTGGTGCGGCTATTTCTACTTTCTCACCCGTGTCCGCACCATCATTATCGTAATGGATTTCATTGATAAAGACTGTGTTTACGCCTGATAGTTTAGGCGCATCATTAACCAAAGTAACATTCAGAATTGTTGTCGCAATATTACTCAAATTTAACCCATCATCCGCGACAAAAGTAATAATACGCGCTGTTGCATCGGGCTCTACAGAAGTATTATTATATTTAATTCTGTCTATTATATGCTGGAAATTAGTGGCAAAGTCAGGTCCGGTCAAGGTTAATATACCCGTCGTATTGTTGTAACTAGCAACAATTGAGGTGTCGGTTGTATCGACAGATAATGATTCAGCCGCACCATCCAATAAATTAGTTATCGTGACAGTCATTGATTGCAGAGAACCCGAACCAAGGTCTGACACAACAGTTGCATCACTATTGGCTAGACTCACAGCTCCTGCCTCTTCAACCCAACTTGCGGAATAACCAGAACCGGCTGCTGAATTATCTAAATCAATTTGAGGTGGCATAGCATACACTACAGAAAGCAGAGGTCTCTCAAAAGTCGAACTGCTATCTTTTGCCTTGATGTCCCAACCATCGGTGCTATCTGTCTGAATAAACCAACCATTATTAGTTGAGCTTCCATCAAGCCAAGCTTGTAATGTTCCCGCTAGATTATTGAATGTTACTGAACCCTCATAATCGGGAATGCTGATTGTGTTATCTGCAATAGCTAGAGCATCAGTATCGTCTGTTTGCACTCCGCTATTAAAATCATTCCACGTCCAGTTTTCATTCCATGCAGTAAGCATTTGATGTAGAGAAATCGTGTCACCAGACCCTGCTGAATCTTTAACCGATAATACTAAATCAGCTGAAATAATAGTTGCACCAATGGGTACTTGTCCTGAAGCACTACCAAATATATTGTCAAATTTTATGAGTACTCCCGAAGCAGAGTTGGAACCGTTGTTCGCTAGGTCAACACTGACTGTCGTTAGAGTACCCCCAGTTAAACTTGGGTTTTCTTCACTAATTTCTGTGTCCGTTGTCCCGGAATACAAGTTTACGCCTTCCTGAAAACTCGTGGTGGTATCAACAAGAATTGTAATTGCATCCTTGTCTATCGCAGGTGCACCACCTGTATTACCCAGGTCATTGGTCAACAATTTTATTGTTGCCACCCCTTGAAAATCAGCGTCAGACGTAAAAGTCATGCCATCCAGTGCCAGATTGATATTACTGATCGTACCAGTAATAGTCATTGTGGAATCGGCTGTGCCATCTCCATTGGAAAAAGTCAAATTGCTTATCGATGGCAGTGTCAATGTCCCGTTTATAACTTCTAGCGTTACTTCAACGGTATTGGTACCCGCATCAACATCGCTGATGGCAATAAGGTTACCATTAGCAGAAGAAAATACTACTTCATTGTCAAAGGGAGGTGTCGATTGAATATCTGGCGTAATATTTATAGGGCTATCATTGAACGCAGTGATAGTGACTGTAGTACTGCCCGTGGCCTGCAAAGAACTGCCACTACCTTGTGAACCTGTGTTTCCATCATCAAAGCTCCAGTCGATTTGTACTGATGCCGGAGGCGTATCTGAACTGTTGGCGTAGGTAATCTGGCGCAGGATATTGTTCATGTCCTCCGAGTTTGGTGTTTCGCCATTGGCATCGGTAAAGGTGATTACCAATTCACCTGGGGTAGTTGTGATATCAAAAGTGCCAATGGTCTGGCTATTTTTGATGAAATTGCTGCCACTGAGTGTAATGCCGTTGCCATCGTTAAAGGCAAAGACATCTTCTGGTGATGCACTGCTAGTACGGACCAGGGTCAGGCTTGCGCCATCGTAATTGCCGTTGCCGCTGTTAAGGGCGGCAAGTTCTTCATCAAAAATCTCTACATCGGAATCCAGAATAACTGCTGAGCCACCTTCGATAAAAGTGGGTGTGCCATCGAGTGTTGTGACCTGGTTAATCAAGTCAAATCGTGAATCGAGACTGCCATCAGGTTTAAAACTGAGTATTGCAAAATTTCTATCAGTTTGGTTTGAAGTTCCAGCTACAATGATTCTACCATCTGCACGGATAGCCACTTGTTCTCCAGACATGCTGGATCCGACCACTTGTTTTACTATCCCAGCAGTTCCAAAAGTCGTGTCAATATCACCGTTCGTGTCATAGCGGATCATGGTCAGGGTGTTTGTGCCGTCATATCCGGCTAGAATGACTTTGCCATCCGATTGCTGAGCCATGCTTTGACTGATGTCAGTATTGTTAATATTGGTTAACAGTTTACCGTCCCCAGAAAATAAAGTATCTAGAGAGCCGTTGGCATTGTATCGGGCGAGCGCAAAATCGAGATTTGATCCGTTGTTTGCATAGCCACCGACTAGAATTTTCCCATCACTCTGGATGATGAGTGATTTTGCAACATCAAAACTGGATGAAAAATCAGTGGCTACCTTTCCTGAAGTACCGAAACCTGCATCCAGGTTTCCGTTGGAATCGTAGCGGACTATTGCAAAGTTGCTGTTGCTAGAACCTGCCAAAACAATCATACCATTGGTTTGTACAGCCAATGCGTATGCGTGATCTGCACCTGTAGCGACATCAGTCGTTACTTTGCCTGCTGTTCCAAAACTGCTGTCCAGAGTGCCATCCGATTCAAGACGAATCACTGCATACTCGTTACCTGCCATACCGGCAATGAGTATCTTGCCATCGGTCTGTACAGTGATTGATTCAGCATAATCAATCGATGAAGAAAAATCGACTGTTACTTTACCATCAGAGGAAAAACTTGTGTCTAAACTGCCATCTATGTTGTACCGTGCTATTGCGAAGTCGAGGGATCCAGCAATAAGGCTGTGGCCAGCAACCAGAATTTTCCCATCATTCTGGATCGTTACAGCATAGGCCTGGTCGTTACCCGAGCCGAAAGTAGTGATAACCTTTCCAGCAGTACCAAAAGTGGTGTCAAGACTACCGTCAACATTGTAACGAACCAGTGCAAAATCATCGTTGCTACCATTGGATGCGTAACCGGCTACAATGGCTTTACCATCACCTTGTAAGACCATAGCACGTGCCCAGTCATCGCCACTGCCTATTGAGGTTGTGACTATGCCATCACCGGCGTCAAAGTTTGGTGCATCATTAACAGCATCTACCGTGATCGAAATAGTATCGCTATCTGTTGCAGGTGGATTGTTTTTAATGTAGACTATTTCCTCAGCAGTTAATGCGCGATCGTAGATACGCGCATCATCAATCATGCCATTGAAAACAAAGTCGGTTTCATCCGGGTCAGCATGTCGCCCTATAGAGCTATTGGTAAGGGTGCCACCTGCAATGGCAGGTGAGGTATAGCTTATAGAGGCTGTTTCAGACCCGGTAGCTACCAACACGCCATCGATGTATATTTTCTGTTCATCAGCTAAATCGTCGAAAGTATAGGCGACGTGATGCCAGCCGGTACCGGCTAGTATCTGATTGGTTGGGAGTTCTTTCCAGACGCTACCGCCAATGTGGAAAAACGCAGTAACCCCGTTGCCGCCATATTCATCAACTCGCAAGGCGACCGCATCACCCAGAGATATAACTTCACCGGGGTGGGTTGCATTAGTATCAAAATTCACCCATGCACCCAGAGTGACATTGGTTGGTGTATTGAAGAGTCCTGGGATTACTACTCCTTCATTTGAGCCACTAAAACTCAATACATCTCCATGGGTTGCATCACTGGCGGTCACAGCGCCTGATACGGTACCATCATTCGCTGTACCTGGGCTATCATCTGCACCAAGGTTGCCAGTATCGTCAAATGAATAGGCCCCTACCAGACCAGCATCATCATAGGTGGTGATTTGCAGAGAAACTGGGCCATTGTAGTCTGCCGTGGGAGTAAAACTCATGTCGTCAAGTGCGGCATTGATGTCCGCTACACTTCCTGTGAAAGTCATAGATATATCGGTGTTACCATCACCGGCAGTGAAGGACAGGCCAACTGTCCGGCTAAGAGTCAATGTCCCATTTGCGACCGTGAGGGTGACTTCGAGGTTGTCATTGCTCAGGCCGGGATCGTTAATGGAGACAAGATTGTTGTTGGCGCTGTTGAAAACAAGGGCGGTGTCTTCGTTAGTTGTCTGGGTAATGGTGGTAACATTGTTGAGCGGTTGCCTGACCTGAATGGTCACTACTTCGTCGTAGGTGAGTCCATCAGAATCAATGGCTTGAACGATGATGTCATGGCTGTTTTTGGTGTCATAGACCAGTAGTGATCCGTTGGCGACGGTGATAATCCCTGTATTGGTATCGATGTCGAATCGACCACCGGCATTATTGGTCAGGGTATAGGTGTGGGTATCCCCTACATTTGGATCTGTAACACTTGAAACATCGGCAACGACGGTTCCAGTGGAGGTATTTTCAGTCACGCTGATGGCCGTGTATTCGAGCTGTACGTCATCAAAATGGACGTTTTCAGCCGCAGTGTTGCCGATGTTGTAAAATTCGATTTGCAACGCATCGCCATAGTAGGTCTGATAGGTAGCCAATGTGTCTGCGTCGAGATGCAAAGTAGCTTTAACAAACGTACCATCTGTAGGATCAAAGTCTGTATTGGAAACTGAACCCAAAATCTGGCCTCCGGCATATAGACGCATTTCCCATCCTGGATTGTCTCCCGCAGTGATTTCATCACCTATCATGGCAGTCAGGGTGTAACTCCTACCTGCTTCAAATGTTTCGGTCAGAACCTGGGATACTGTACCTCCCGATGCGACGGCATCGATGTAGGCAATATTCTGACCCTCTGGCGCTTCATTGGTATACCAGGGGGTATCTGGATTCCAGACACCAGTGATGGTTGCTGTGCCTATCCACCCTGCAATAGAAGTGCCATCGTTGTTACCGTTTGTAAGTATTTGAGACTCAAAACCGGGATTGGTGATGGTGACGGACGTAGCTTGACTGAGTGTGATGTCGGTGGGGGCGGCATTGAGTTCTATAACTGTGGCCACAAAAGGGTAGACTATGTAATCTCTATCACTCGCTGATTGTTGATTAAGCGTAGCCCCCGTGTCTGCTTGGCTAATTAGTGAAGTGATATCAACCGTAAACTGTGCAGCGCCGCCGTTGTCGTCTCCAAAACTGTTTGCCGAAATTATTGTAGAGGCTGACCCAGCGGTGGTTGCTTGAAAAGTAACTATATTGTCATCCCATAAATCCTCACCATCAAACGCTACAATTGTTGCCGTTGCCTTGGCATGTGCACTCGGTAGAGCAGAGCCGTTATTAAATGTCAAAGCCATATTGAGATCATTGGGATCACTCTGTGTTAACGAACCGTCGTGCAAAGTGATTATGGAATCAGCCGCCACCGAGATATCTTGATAAACGACTACCAGCCATGCACCTTCATAAAAATTACTAGTACCAGCGCCACCCAATGTATAACTTCCGTTTCCAGTGACGATTGATTTAACATCAGCTTTTACTGTAGAAGCATAAGTTTTCGTCCAGCCAGCAGAATCAGAGTACCCTATCTCAGTTGCAGTAATATTGTTACTATTGAGAGTAAATGTTTTATCCGCGGTTCCATTGTCGAGTTGACTAACGTATAAAAATGCTTCAACAATTGTGGCACCTGCAGGTATGTCGGATATATTTAGGGTTGGAGTATTATCACCTGAAAATCCGTTGTCTGTGCGCATTCCGACCGTATCTATCGCGATACCTCCACCCTGAATTTGCTGCGTATAGGAAGGAGTTACTGCGAGAATTGAATTCCAGGTTTGTTGGAGTTCTATTGATAATGCAACTGTTGACTCAATATTTCCAGTAGAGAATTCCAGCTCCCAATCCCCACCTAATGTACCTTGGCCAGTCAAATCATCAGATGCCGCGACATCGGTTTGAGTCAGTTGGCTTAACGCTTCAACCAGACTTTGCCCGTCTTCAGTCGCCGCTAAATTACAACCATAAATTAGAAAATCGCCATTTTCAGAAAAAGCTTCGGCCCAGTCGCTGATGGCTAGCAGGTTTTGGTTAAGTGATTCTGTATTTAAAAAAGTGTTACCCAATTCAACACTACCATCATTGCCATGAGATATTAAATGTACAGCATCAAGGTTTGTATAGCCCGCTAAAGCTTCAGATATTTGTTCAATGCCATCACGCTGGTTATCCAGCAAGATAACTTCGATATTTCGTTCCTCACCATCCTGACCCAGAATATCGTTGAGCAATTGCTGATAATTTTCGACATCGGTATCGATAAATACCAGTTCTTTACGTTCAGTTGCTACTGCCTGATTACTCTGTGTATCGGTTTCATCTGTTGAAGTTGGGATATTTCCAGCATTGATATCGCTGTGAATAGCTCCATCCAACAGTTGGTTTTCAGCTATCAGACCTTCAAGTCCCCCAGAGAAAAGCTGGCGTGGCTCCAGTTCTTCCATAATGGGTTTAGTATGCAGTTGATGTTGTTTTTTTTGCTTCATAGTATGAGAGCGGTATTGGGCGAATTGCTAAAATAGCTGCTTTTTTTTAGTAAAACAGTGTGCTGAATAACAATTATTAAGTTTAGTTGAGGTTTGTGTTTGTTTGTTTGGAGTGGGTCACAAAAAAAGGGCTTTTTATGGTGTATTTGGGGTGTCGGTGGTGGCTGAAATCGTTGTTCTAACGCTTAAAGTGCTGTTTATATACTCATCGCAGATCAAGCAAAGCTTTTTCAAATCTCCTCCCCCTCGCCCTCTCCAGCAGGAGAGGGAATTAAACGCTTTGTTGATTTCGGCAAAGATTGGTAATACAATAAAGTAATACTAAAATAAAAAAGTAATAATTAATATGCTGCAAACAACACTTACAAGTAAAGGGCAGGTAACGATTCCAAAGCATGTTAGAGACTCATTATGTCTACATGCTGGAGACAAAGTTGAGTTTATTATCACTGAAAATAATGAAGTTTTGATTCGGCCATTTACCAAAAAAGCAGATGATGTTTTTGGAAAATTACAAAAAATGGGTGGAAAAACGGTATCTATTGAACAAATGGATGAAGCCATAAGACAAAAAATGCGGGAAAGTTTTGAATGAAAGCTCTTGATACCAATGTTTTGGTTCGCTTTCTTGTCAAAGATGATGAAAAGCAAGCTCGAATTGCTTATCAGGTATTCACACAAGCAGAATATAAACAGGATATTCTATTTGTACCTTTGTTAGTTGTGCTGGAAACGATCTGGGTTTTACAATCTGTTTATGAGATATCTGATCAAGATATTATCTCTGCTTTCAGTGAGCTAATGCAAATGCCTGTTTTAAAGTTTGAATCACACCAGGTTATGCAAGATTTTGTTTCTACTGCACGAGTAGATGGTTTTGATCTTTCTGATTTATTGATTGCGTATTCTGCCAAAATTTCCGGTTGTCAAAATGTACTCACCTTTGACAAAAAAGCATCAAAATTCAAGTTGTTTCAATTGCTTGATTGATGTTAAAGAAGTTTAGATAGAACGTGACATACCTGATCTCACGGTTTTTTTGATATCTTTGTAGGAGTGGCTTTAGCCGCGATTTAAACCAATCGTGGCGAAAGCCACTCCTACATCTTTGTGAAACGTAAGGACACCTCTATTAATTCTGGTAGAGCAGCAATGCTAAGAGTAGTTATCATCTTACTAAGTTGTACCTGATATTTTTGATAAAGGAGATTCAATTTATGATAGTATAAATATACCAAATATATTTGAGAGATTCATTGTGGCTCAACTTCATTTTTATATTCCTGATCCGATAGCTGAAAAAATCAAGCATAAAGCTGAACATGCCCATTTGTCGGTATCAAAATATCTGGTAGAATTGGTTAAAAGGGAAGTGGCTGATCAGTGGCCTGAAGGCTATTTTGAGCTTTCAGGGAAATGGCATGGTGACACTTTGGAACGCCCCTCACAAGGCAACTATGAAGAGCGGGCAGAATTTGACTAATGTTTCTTCTTGATACCAATGTCTGTATTCGGTTTTTGAATCAAGGTCATTTTCGAATAGAAGAACGGTTTCGGCAATATTCCCCTGCTGAAATTGCCTTATGCAGTGTGGTCAAGGCAGAATTACTTTTTGGAGCAAGGCATAGCCAGAAAGTTGAAGAAAATTTGCAGCTTCTTAGTCGTTTTTTTGCGCCATTAAGCAGTTTGTTTTTTGATGATCGTTGTGCAGAAGAATATGGCCAAATTCGTGCCGACCTTAGCATGCAAGGCAAACTTATTGGCCCTAATGACTTGATGATTGCTGCTATAGCACGTGCCAATGATGCTGTTTTGGTAACACATAATACCAAGGAGTTTGGCCGGGTGACGGGGTTAAGGCTAGAGGATTGGGAGCTTGAGTGAATGGAATGTTCTATGCAACCGTATCGTGCGAATTATAGATTCTCTTATGGATTTTTTAACCAGGGATTTAACAATTCAGCTGAACTATGTTCCATGTCTGAAATATTTCTGGTTACTACAATACAGTTATGGACAAGTCCGGAAACAGCAATTAACCCATCGATAGAAGGCATTGGATTTCCTAACAGTTCAGCAGCACCTTGAATCTCACCCCATCTAACTGAAATATTTAAATCTATTGGAATTATTCTGCTTTCAAAGCGTTTTTTTAAATCTTCTTCCACCCATAGTTTTAATCGCCTTTTTCTCGTTACATCGGGTGCTTTTTCGATACTTTTTTCTATTTCACCGAATGTTAGTACACTAAGGTACAAGCTATTTTCACTTTTACTTTGCATCCATGAAATAACATTTTTATCTGGCTGTGGTCGGATCATTTCAGATATTACACAGGTATCCAAAAGATATTTCATAACTCAATGTCTCTTGGTAAATCTTTGTTTCTTGAGATATCTAGTTCAGCCTCTTTAAGTGGGGAGTTTCTTAAAAATGTCACTAAGTCAGTTTGGGGTTTTGTGAATTTTTGGTATTCTTCAAATGAAAGAATAACAACGGCGTTGTTCCCATGTTTAGTGACAAACTGAGGCTCATTGAGCATTGCGCTTTCAACCAACTGGCTAAATTTACTTTTTGCATCTTGAAGTTGCCATGTGTTTTTTTTCAAAATATATTGCCATCAAGAAAACTAGTCAGACTAGACTATATATTCCCCCCAGTTCTTTGTCAACTATTCAATTTCTGCCGTATATCCTAAAAATTAGTTGTCGTTGCGTTCAGGTAGCAAGTGCATCACCCACTATTTTAGTCCACATTTCCAAGCAAAACCTCTGCCGGTGTGTCCCAATATAATAATTTCCTAGGTCGTGAATTTAACAAAAATTCTTTCAGGCAATCATCTGACGAGTATGAAAATTAGCGGGCAGGTTGAGTTATGAATAAATGAGCTTTATAATTACCTATATAATATTCCTATTAAGTATGCCTATGAAAACAGTGAATGTCAGTGGTTTAAAAAATAATCCCAGCGAAGCATTGCGTATGGCGCATGAAGACATTGTGTTGGTGATGAACAGAAATGAGCCAGATGCACTAATGATAGGACTTAAATCTTCCAATATCGTTAATTTGCCGGGTGTGCGTACCGCGCTTGCAACTGCGTTATTTAAAGAGGGTGAGTTATCGCTTGCCCGTTCTGCCAAGCTTGCAGAAATGCCGCTGGCCACATTTATTACGCATATTTCTCGTTTAGGTATTCCGGTTATCAATCAATCCGCTGATGAAGTAAAGCAAGATATAGAGACCCTGGATCAATGGTTAAAAAAAGGTAAAGCGGTGTGACACGATTTGTCATTATTGATGCCAGTCCCTTGATTGGTTTGGCGATAGTGAATGGTCTAGTCTGGTTGCCCGAACTTTTTGAGATAGTTTATTTGCCCGAGTCAGTAAAACAGGAGGTATTACCGGGCAAAACAGCCCGAGGGGAAAGCGAAATTGCTCATGCCATCGACTCAGAATGGTTGAAAGTATGGGAAGAACCGATAAAAACTCGGTTGGATTTTGACTTGGATGCAGGCGAAACAGACTGTATTTATTTGGGTTTGAATCATGCCGAACAGGCTTTGTTGATTATGGATGAACGTGCCGGACGGGCAGTGGCGAAGGAAAAAGGACTATTCGTGATCGGTACAGCGGCAATTATTGGTTTGGCAAAAAGGCGGGGATTGATAACATCGGCTCGAGAAGTGTTTGAGGTTTTGCATAGTTCTGATTTTCGTATAGCTGCAGATGTTATTAATCAGATATTGGCAAGTGTTAATGAGTAACTCGATAAGGTGACATTAATGGGGTGACGCTGGGTTTTGGTTTTTGCGATGGATGCGCTTCGTTCCTCAGCACATCCTATGATTGCATAAATATAGGATGTGCTGAACACCGTGAAGCGCATCAATCACATCATTCGTTTATTTCAATAGAAAAATTACCGGAATGACCCCAGTTGGCTGAATAATAACCATCCGCAACATAACGATAAAAACTTGAGTATGGCCATTCGATGACTTGTTTTACACAGCTGTGTTTAACAGGGTTCCAATGGATATAATCTAGATGGTTGTTAAAATCTTCTTGATCGGTTAGCAAATGTGCCCAGAATCGGCGCTGCCATATGCCACGTTCTCTACGTTTTTTTCGGCTTATGGTAATGTTTTCATCTTGGGGTATTGTCCGTGAAAAGTAAGCTTTGAGCAGGCCCCAACGAACAGAAAAATTCGCATCTCCATCGGGTAATGTCCAGACGCAATGTAGATGATCCGGCATGATTACGACTGCATTTATAGTGTAAGGTTTACGTTTTTTTACATAGTGAAATGCTTCGCGTAGCAGGTCAATTTGGTCGATGAATAGGTTATTGTTTTTTCTTTTTGCCAGATTGACTGTAAAGAACCAGGTTGCTCCGGGAATATATAAACGGCGATAATTAGTCACAAATACAATAGATTTATTTTTGTATTTCGCGATTGATGCGCTTCGTTCCTCAGCACATCCTATATTTTAGCAACATCATAGGATGTGCTGAACAAAGTGAAGCGCATCAATCGTTATGTTCTGCTGGCATTTTTATACCAAACCGAGCCATACATTTTGTTCCACCGATTAGTTTATCATCGGGGTTGGGTAATGCCAGGCGTATGGTAAAGCTGCCGCTTGCAGCATCGATGATTTTATCAACTACGCTGACGGTTGCCTGATAAGTACTGTTAGATGGTGCTTCTGGATAAACCTGAACTTTCATGTCTTTTTTAATCAAGCCGAATAATTCCGCAGAAGCGACGACTTCCACCAATAACGGATCAACTTTTGCTAATTGTAGAATAGGGCGGTCATCGACCGACTCGCCAGGCATAACATAACGTTCGATAACGATACCATCGATAGGGCTTTTTATAGTTCTTCGGTTGAGCTCGGCCTTAGCAAGTTCTAATTGTAACTTGGATTTTTGGCGGTCAATTTTAGCTTGTAATAAATCGGCTTCGGCAATGGCGACTTCGGTATCTGCTTCATCTTTGTCTTTAAAGGAAACAGCCTTTTTACGATGTAAATTTCCAATACGTTGGCTATGCCGTTTGGCAAATTCCAGGCGGATTTTTTGGGTGCGTATCGGGTTGTAAATATCGGCTTGATATTGGGCTAATTCTACTTTAGCTTGTTCCACTGAAGATTCCAGATACCCTAAAATTTGGCCTTTTTTGATAATGTCGCTTTTATTGACCAGTATGGTTTCTAATACGCCATCGACTGGACTGCTTAAATCAACATACATTTCAGGTTTTACCAAGCAATCAAGCTCAGTATATTCTTCAGCGGCGACGTAGCTACTGAAAGTAATGATGCAGAAAAGGTGGAGAGTATAAGTTATCAGGTACTTCATTGATAAGGTTTTTTATTCCATTCGACCTGTAAAGGCCAAGGTTTTAGCTTGTTGTTTATCTAGTTTTAAAAGTTGTTTACGGATACGGGAATCTTGAAATTCCTGCCATTTTTGCGGCATTTTTAATAGTGGCTTACTCAGCCAATTTGGTATTGATTCCTGTTGTTTAACAAATTTTGCTACTAGTCGAAGTATAGGCGCTGGATAGAAATTTTCCAGTTTTTCATCCTCTAAGGATAAAATTGCTTCAGAGCTGCCCGGATCACCTTGTCTGGCGCATCGGCCGTACAGCTGTCTATCAATTCTTCTTGAGGTGTTTCGTGATGTGGCAATAACATGCAATCCACCCAAAGCGGTAATGTTATTGCTCAGTTCAATATCGGTTCCTCGCCCTGCCATATTAGTGGCTACGGTAATGCTCCCTGCTTGCCCGGCTAAGGCAATAATATCTGCTTCTTTTTGATCTTGTTTGGCATTTAGCGTTCTATAGGGCAGGTTATTCTCATATAGAAGTTGGCCGATCTGTTCCGACTCTGCCACTGAGGAGGTGCCAATTAAAAGTGGTCTGTTCTGTTGATGGAGTACCCTAATTTGTGTGACCAAGGCAAGCCATTGCTGCTGCGATGTTTTGTACAAGCGCTCCGGTAGTTGTTTTCTTTTGCAAGGTTTATGGGTGGGAATTTTAATAACCGGAAGTGAGTATATAGCATTGAGTTCTCCGGCCACTTCACTAACGGTGCCTGACATGCCAGCCAGTTTTAAATAGCGCCTGAAAAAACGTTGATAACTAATTTTTGCCAAGGTTTCTTTTTCCTGGCTGATCGAGCATTTCTCTTTTGCCTCTATCAATTGTTGCAAGCCAAACTCCCAGGAGCGATCAGGCATGGCCCGGCCTGTATTTTGGTCTATGATTTCTACTTTGTCGTCACGTACCAGGTATTGTTTGTCTTTTTCAAAAAGATAATTGGCAACTAATGCTTGTTTGACAAACATTTCTCGCCATCTTTTTCTCTGCCACTTTTTGTCGAGCGGTTCAGTTAATGTTTCCAGACGTTCTTTTCCGGCAGGTTTTATGGTGATACTGCGTTGTTCCGGGTTGATTTCGAAATCAATATTTATCTTTAACGATGTTGCCAGAAACAGGGCATCAAAATAAGTTTGTTCGGGTTCCTGGCCAGGCTGTGGTTTGGATATAATTAACGGGGTACGGGCTTCGTCGATTAACACGCTGTCGGCTTCATCAATAATGGCAAAACAAAGGCCCTTTAGTAGCAGTGTTGATTGATGGTTTTGCTCGTCTTGAATTTGTTTGAACTGCATGCTTAACGGGCCGGTGTGATTGCCTGTCGCTATTCGGTCACGCAGATAATCAAAGGTAATTTGTTGACTGGTACTATGGACGATATTGCATTCATACGCACTCTTACGGTCTGCTATTTCCATACCATCAATGACCGAAGCGGAGGTTAAGCCTAGTTGCTGATATAGCGATTGCAATAAATCCTGGTCGCGCTTGGCTAGATAATCATTGGAAGTAATAACATGTACCGGGATTCCTGCCATTGCAGCTGTGCAAGCAGGTAGTGTTGCCGTTAACGTCTTTCCTTCGCCGGTAGCCATTTCTGCAATCATGCCATTAATCATGGCCCAGCCACCTAATATCTGTACATCATAGTGACGTTTGCCTAACATTCGTTGTGCGGTTTCTCTGATGATGGCAAATGCTTCTGCAATGAGTTCTTCGGTAAGCCCCTGCCGATTCAGGTTGTGTTTTAATTGTTGGGTATGGGTTTGTAATTCCTGGTCTGAATAATCAATTAATTGTTGTTCATGTTGATTAACTTTAGCGATGATAAATGAGGGTTTGATTTTTTGTTTTTGCCACAAGAATTTTGCAAAGGTAATGCCTTGATTGACCCAGGTCGCCAATGCTCCAAGGTCTGGATCTCGCTGTTGGGGGTATCTACCCAGAGTGACGCCGGGGCGGATTTTGCTGTTATACACTGAACTGCCTCAGAAAAACCTGGCGAATACTACGGTACCATTGTGTTGCCAATGGTTCGCTGCCGTGATCAAAACGCACGTAGACGCGGGCACCAATCGGTAAGGGTTGTTCTTGCGCTGGGAATTCTAAATCAACATGAAATACTTTTTCCCGGGATCTGAGTTCATCTGGTTGATTTGCATCTACTGCAATTTTACCACCACCCGTGCTGGCAAGGGCTGCGCTAGGAAGGTAATTGGTCGCTCTTGGTGCTATGCGGGTTATTTTGGCGGGCAGAACTTGATTAATCTGATTGACCAGGCGGATTTCCACCGCTGTGATCTGTTTTCGTACTTGCCCTATATCGTCCTGGGTAACAACTGTTCGTACTGTCGGCAATGAATCATCAAGCACATAGCCGATCAGTTCACCTTGATGAATATATCTGCCAGGAACATCATTTGCTTCAGGAATAAT
Source organism: Methylococcaceae bacterium (assembly GCA_030618325.1). Classification (GTDB taxonomy): domain Bacteria; phylum Pseudomonadota; class Gammaproteobacteria; order Methylococcales; family Methylomonadaceae; genus JALSJK01. Next base: position 15,989 of record JAUXDP010000010.1, read on the forward strand.
CAGAGTGCCGCTCTTTTTGCTTTTAACTAACATGGCATACTGTTTTTGGCTGGCATAGTTTAGTTCCGCTTTTACGGCTTTGATTTCTCCTTTGATGATTGCTGCGAGCACTTGGTTTTTGGACCATTCGGAGCGGAATTTTGTTTTCAATTCGGTTAACTTGGCTTTCAGAACCTCTACTTCTGTATCCAGTGATGCGGTGGTGATGTCGACGATGGGTGTATTTTCAGAAATATAACTGGCTGGTTTTGCGTACAAGGGTCCAGCAAAGCCATCTGTTCCTGCACGTATTTGAGCGTCTTCAGGCAACCAGACGATACCTTCTGAACGGGTGTAAGAGGGTAGGGGTACGATGCCAACAATAATGGCAAGAAAAATGATGCTTAAGGAGCTAGCGCCAATGGCACGAAACCGTTGCTGTTGCAGGTAAGGGCTGCTAATAATAAATCGAATCCCCTTAAAGATCGGTAATACCAGTTGGGAAAAGACCATCCACAGCGCCAGGATAACACCGATAATAAATAATTTTTCGGTGATCATCAATATGATGACCCAGAGCAGGGCTATTCGGTAAATGAAGGAACTGATGCTGTAAACTATAAACCAACTAGCCTCACCAGGGGCATTGGCCGGGGAGGTTAAGTCGTTAATTCCGAACAGGTATTTCTGGCATAAATAGGCCAGGTAGCGTAAGGAGCGCTGGTATAAATTTGGGATACTTATGGCATCGGCCAAAATATAGTAGCCGTCATATTTCAATAATGGATTGCCATTAAAAAATAATGACGAGACACCGCCTATTAAAAGGATGTTAAAGGCAATGTCTTTAATGATTCCAGGCTCAACGCTTAACCACAAGAATAGAGCCATTGCAGATAAAAATAGTTCGACAGCAATCCCCGCTACGCCAACCAGAATTCGCATATATTTGCTACGAAAGGTACTCGCTGATGACACATTGACATAAGGGATGGGCATGAAAACCAGAAACATGATTCCCATTTCATGCACTTCTCCCCCATCTATTTTAGTGGTAAAGGCGTGGCCAAATTCATGTAGTAATTTGATCACTGGATACAACAATACCATCATGATGAGGTTGTATGGGGAGAGCGAGTTGGCCATAACATTGGTGGTTAATTCTTGCCAGTGCATAGCGGCGGCGGCTACTCCTGAAAAAATGATCACTAACCCTAGTATTGCCACGGGCCAGTTATAGAGCCAGCGTACTTTTGGTAAGTGACGCTCCAGAAAGGAATCAGGATCCCATAACGGGAATTTTTGTGCTAATGGGCTTTGGAGTTTTTGTTTGAGTTTTTGGGTTTTTTGTTGGGTATGTCGCTGAAATATTTCTTCAGTATCAGGCAATACCGACGATTGTAATAAGTCAGCCGTATGCAATTGGCCTAATAACTCGATAACTTCATTCTGAGTTGGGGCGTAATCACCCAGTTGATCCGATACTAGATTCCAAATTTGGTCAATACTGCGTTTGCCGTTCATCAAGCCTATAAGTTGATAGGCTTTGGCGCTAAAACGATGGTTTCGACTGGTTGCTTTGTCAGCAAAGATATACCAGATCAAGCCCCGGTAATCATGGCGATGCAATTTTACGTGGTTTTTAAGTTGCGGTTTGATGTTGGCAACTCGGTACCATAATGGGCTGAATAGTGAGTCGGTCATAGTAGTATTTAACTAAATTTTCGGTGTTCAATGTTTGTACTTAAATATGACATAGAGTTTAATTATTCTATTTCCCCTCACCCAACCCTCTCCCTTTGGAGAGGGCTGTTTAGGATCAAAAAACTAGCTCTGTGTCGTAATCATATTTATCCAGCCTGGTAAGAAAAAGCCCTCTCCTGATGGAGAGGGTTGGGTGAGGAGAAAATAAAATAATGACTTCATTAAACTACTTTCTCCTGCTCTCCAACCACCAAATTAATTTGCTCCAAAACAGCTTCGAGATTATTAAACAAATCATGATTCCAAAACCGAAACACCCTGAAGCCTAACTGATTAAGAAATACAGTACGTTCGGTATCAGCTTGTTCGCTATGTTGTGAGCCATCCAGCTCGATAATCAGTTTTAACTCAAGGCAAACGAAGTCCACAATATAAGGTTCGATTGAAAACTGTCTGCGAAATTTATAATTTTTTAAACGTCGGTTTCTTAGTTGTAGCCATAAAATTTGTTCGGTATCGGTTTGGTTTTTTCGTAAGTTACGAGCTAAATGTGTGAAAGTTATTTTTAAATCTCCTCACCCAACCCTCTCCATCTGGAGAGGGCTAGTTGTATCAAAAATCCCCAACATTATTACGGCAACCACGACCATAACCATAACTTTATCCAGGCGATAAGATCATGTGTCCATATCCACAGTAATTTTTTTTCACCCACTTCGATTTTACCGATACCTTCCATTCCGGGCCTTAATAACTCTGGTGCTTCCGGCAGGGCAGCTTCGACACGAAAAATATTACTGCCATCTTCGGTATTGGCGATGGCAGTTATTTTTTCAACCGTCAGGGCGAATTTATCATTGGGCAGGCTAGAAAGTGCAAGATGTCCTTGTTGTCCGATACGGACATAAGAGATTTCTTTTTCATCTACTTTCAAGATAATACGATAGCCTTCAAGTGGAGCAATTTTAAATAAGCTGTCTCCACGTTCGACGGGTGAGCCTAGGGCTTGACTAAGGTCACCTTCTATTACAATGCCTTTAAAAGGTGCTTTGAGTTGAGTACGTTTTAGTTGTTCATTGATCAGTTTACTTTGTGCTTTAATTTGTGCAATTTGGGCATTAAGGATTCTGACTTGCACGAGATCACGTCCAGCCATTGCTTCACGATATTCTCTGCGAAGACGTTGCTGTTGGCTGGATAACTTAACTTGTTCTAGTTCCAGATCAGCATCATCCAGTGAAGCCATAATTTGATCTTTTTCTACAGTATCACCTGCTCTTACATCTGCTGATTCAATAAATCCATCCATTGGTGCTGCGATAGTTCTCTGAATTTTTCCTTCCAGAATGGCATCGGCATGGATGCGGAAATCACCATCAACTAATCCAGCAAAGACCAGGAATATTGCGAGTATAAAGGCAGTGAATTTTGATCCCAGGTGTTTTAAGTTGAATATTTCAGCAGGTGTGTGAGTTATTGAGTCCCATATTTTTTCTCCTAACCATCTTTCATCTTTTTTCTTAAGTATAAGAAAAGGGGTGGCTAGCGCCATGGTCTGCTCACACAAACGAATAGATTCTGGATTTAACGGTGTTTCATTCCGAAATTCCATTGATAATGCGCCAAACACTTGGTTGTCATATACCAAAGGTAGTGTGCAAATGGATCCTGAACCAAACGATCGAGCAAGCTCTCTGTGGGAAATATCGATAGCTGTTTGCTGGTCGTCAGTGTTTGGGATAGTGATAATTTGGTCCTGATCGATAGCTTCATCCATGGCATCAGCAATTAAACGGATGAGGTTGGATTTGGCATCAAATTGTGCGCTGTTGGACAGGGCTACAATTTTAGTGTGCTGGTTATTATGTTCGCCAATGGCAATACGTTCACAGCCAAAGTGTGTCGTTAATTCAGTTATTAATGCAATTAATGATTGCTGGTAATTTTCTTGTTCAAAACAGGTTGCGGTTAGTTTGGTAACAGTGGCATAAAAGTCATTGTCAGATTCCTGTTGCAAATTGGGCATTGCCAGCCAATGTGTACCCAGGCGCAGAGCATTCAGGTTTTTTTCTTGTGCTGTTTCACTTTGAGTCTTGGTTTTTATGGCGATGACACCTATTAAATGCTCATCAGCAAAGATGGGTAGTGCCAGATAATCAGCTTGATTGGTTATTTCTGGTTCACTATTCTGGGTAATATTAATCGCTGATTGTTGTTGGGAAAATGCTTTTTTAGCGATTGCCACAAGCTCCAGTGGTTCTTTACTTTGCTCAGGCCATTGGGCGGCAGGTTGTAGCGATTTATTGTCTTTGTCGGCAATTAGTAGTAATGCACAGAAAAGTTCGGGGATGGTTTGGCTCTGAATATTAAGCCAGTTTTGTGCAAAACTGGTCATTTGATCTGGCTAACATTAATAGTGTTGTTGTTATTGTTAGCTTGCAGGCAGTTTGAAATTTCATCAATGTATTTCAAGGCTTGTTGTCGTACTTCCGTAATATTTTCTTCCGCTAAATTAGTGATGCTCCAGGCAATAGGTTTGATTTGGAATTGCTTGCGGGATTTGGGGTTACCATCATGGAAAGCTAGACTGCGAGCAATATGGACAATGGCTGTTTCAAAATAATACTGGGCTGCATTTTTGGGGTCGGGGTGATGAGCTGTCACTTCCTGATAGCTTTCTGGAAATGACCAATGCTGCATGAGCTCACTACCTATTTGTGCATAATCAACTTCCAGTTTTTCCTGTTCGATAACGGCAATAGGTTTATTACGTCGTCTTGATTCAGAAAAAATTTCCAAGGTTTGCTCTGGAATAGTGGAGTACATGACTAAATGGCCAATGTCATGTAGCAGGCCAAGTGTAAACAGCTGATCGCTGGTTGGGGCTTCGCATTGTCTAGCTAACATTCGCGCAATAATTCCGCATAGTATGCTACTTTTCCAAAATTCTGATAGATTGATAATGCTATCAGGAATAGTCGCAAAAGCCCTGATGGTTAAATTGCAAAGCAAGATGTCTTTAAGTTGCAGAACACCCAGATGGCTAATAGCCTGCTCAATGGTATTAATGTTTCTCGATGAGTTAAAAAAGGAACTGTTAGCCATGTCCATAACCCGTGCGGCAAGCGCTGGGTCAGAATTGATAGCGACTACATACTCGCTCATGTTGGTATCTGGTGCAGCAACAAGTGTGCGGATACGATGATATATCCCCGGCAAGGTGTTGCGGGTTGTTATCTTCTCTACATAGTCGTGAGCAATTGTCATTATAATCGTCCAGCTTAATTTAGAACCAGTTGTTCCATTTCTTTGCTCAATTGCTTTGTTTCAGCCACAATTTCTTGAATTTTTTCTGCTGGCATGTCCAGTATTTTCCAAATAGATGGATTGACAAGCAAACTTATCTGTTCAGGTTGTTGTGCGGTTTCTTCCGCATAAGCATAAAGGTGAGCAAGATGGATGATTGCGGTTTCGGTAATGAACTGCTGCGCTGATAAAAGATCCGGATGGTGGCCGGTGATCTCCTGAAAATTGGTGGGTAACTTCCATTCTTTCATGAGCGCTTGGCCGACTTGGCCATAATGAAAGCCGAAGCTTTCCAACTCAATCTTATATAGCGGTAGATTATTTTGCGATGATTGTTCCTGCGTTCGCTGCAACTCATCAGGATAGTTTAGAGCCAGAGCTAAGCGGCCAATTTCATGAAGTAGGCCGATTACGAAAAAACTTTCACGATCACGGAGCTTAAGTTTTTTGGCAAAGCATTTTGCAAAAACACCACAAAAAATGCTGCGCTGCCAGAATTTGTGTAAGTCAATAACTTCGTTGGGGAGCTTTATGGCCTTTATAGCCGAGACGGTGAGTACCAGGTCATGGAGCTGGGTAATGCCTATAAAATTCAATGCCCTTGCTATGCTGGAAATTTGCCCGGGAAATCCGTAGAAAGAGCTGTTAACAATTTTTAGAACCCTGGCTGCCAAGTTGGCATCACCATTAACAACAATAGCAAAATCATCCAGAACAGATGTTTGGTCGTTCATTAGCTCCCTGATCTTAAGATAAATCTCAGGCAGCGAAATCAAGCCGGTTGTGCTTTTTACTAGCATGTCCAGATTGGTTTTTTTATTGTTAATGGTGCTTATATTATTGGCTTTTTGCATCTTGATTAGGTTCTCAGAAAAATCATCTGTACCAGTGGGTCATGAGTTAAAGTGTAGACTAAATCTAAGAAATCGTGAAGGTGAAGGTTATTCATTAAAAATTAATAAGTTACTGTTGATTTGCGGGTAGGTTTAGACTTCATTAATTGACACTATTGTTTGAGTGTGTAGAATAAATAAGTTTGGCAGTCGCTGGCGGGTCGGCTAGTAATGTCTAAATCTATATTGTTTCAATAGGAAAAACACAAGTGAGTCATACATTATATGAAGCCCCAGTTCAGCGTGTTCAGCGTTGTGAATTGGCTGTTCCGGGTTCAAATCCAGGCATGTTTGAAAAAGCACTGAAAAGTGGGGTTGATTTTATTTTTCTTGATTTGGAAGATGCCGTAGCTCCAGACGATAAGTTACAGGCCAGAAAAAATGTCATTGAAGCGATTAATGACCTGGATTGGCATGGTCATGGGATTACTGTTTCAGTGCGGATTAATGGTCTGGATACTCAATATATGGTTCGTGATGTTGTTGGTCTAGTCGAGCAGTGTGGCAGTAAGCTGGACACTATATTAATACCTAAGGTGGGTGTTTATGCAGATGTCTATATGGTTGAAGCGATGCTGAACCAATTGGAAATGCAGCAAGGTCTAGACAACAAAATTGGTATTGAATGTTTGATTGAAACTGCATTAGGCATGGCTAATGTTGAGGATATTGCCAAGCAGGGGGCTTTAGGTGGTCGTCTTGAGGCGCTTCATTTTGGTGTGGCCGATTATGCTGCGAGCAATAGAGCCAGAACGACTAATATAGGTGGACTGAATCCAGATTATCCGGGTGATCAATGGCACGCAGCCATTAGTCGGATGACGGTGGCTTGTCGAGCTTATGGTTTAAGACCGATTGATGGCCCCTTTGGCGATATCAAAGATCCTGAAGGTTTTTTGCAGGCAGCTAAAAGGGCAGCGGCGTTGGGGTGTGAAGGAAAATGGGCCATCCACCCATCTCAAATTGAATATGCAAATGAAGTGTTTACGCCCCCAGCAGAAGAAATTGAAAAAGCCAAACGTATCTTGGTGGCACTGAAAGAAGCAGCGGCGCAAGGCAAAGGTGCGGCAGCGTTGGATGGTCGTTTGATAGATGCAGCTTCAGAAAAAATGGCGAATAATGTTGTTAATACAGCTGCGGCGATTGCTGCAAAGGCTGATTGAAATAATATAGTTAAGTAGGGGAATGCCTTGGATATTCATGAGTATCAAGCAAAAGAAATTTTAGCTGGTTACGGCGTTAAAATCACAGAGGGTGGGTTAGCTTATAGTCCTGAGGACGCTGTTCAGCGGAGCCGTGAAATCGGCGGTAGTGTCTGGGTTGTTAAAGCGCAAATCCATTCTGGAGCGCGAGGTAAGGCGGGCGGTATCAAGGTTTGTACCAGCCATGAACAGGTTGAGGCTGCGGCAGAAGAATTATTAGGCAAGAGACTGGTTACTCACCAGACAGGACCTTCCGGAAAGGTTTGTTTAAGGCTATACGTTGAAGCAGGACTCGAAATTGCCAAAGAATTATATTTCTGTTTTCTGGTTGATCGAAGTTCAGAACGTATTGTCATGGTGGGTTCCGCGCAAGGTGGTATGGAAATTGAAGAGTTAGCTGAAACTAACCCTGGTGCGATCAAGAAAATCTATATCGAACCTGCGGTTGGGTTGCAAGATTTTCAGGCACGGGAAATGGCTTTTGCACTAGGCTTAGAGCCTACTCAATTAAGTTATGCCGTGAAGATTATAAAAGGTAGCTATCGCGCCATGCGTGATCTTGATGCCAATATGCTGGAAATTAATCCTTT
>JAUXDP010000129.1 GCA_030618325.1 Methylococcaceae bacterium
CCAAAATCTCGTTGAAAAACACAAGGGAAATTCTTTTTCCTCAAAATACCCGAGCTATACCGAACCGTTAATGAATTGATTCAAACTTATCTTCTTCACACCACCACACATTATCGATAAAGCAGGGGATGAACTATTAGCTAATTTGGCTGTCTTAAGATTATGATCTTTGCCTTTTATGAATGAATCCATATACAGAGAGCGAATATCAAAACATTGTTGCTTACTTAATGGTCTAATGCTAGTTTCTTGCAAAGAGGAATTTTATGCCCAGGTTATTAAATTTTTGGATTTGTCTTTATATCTTCATCAGTGGACTTTACACCTCTGTACTATCTGCGGATGACTTTGCCATGCAACGCAAACAGATGGTACAACTCATTGAAGATGGCGTAAAAACTACTAGCTTATATCTTGACAAAGACGCCCTTGATCCCCGGGTTATGCAGTCAATTGCTACTGTTCCTCGGCATGAATTCGTCCCTGAAGATATACAAAGTTTGGCCTATCTAAACAGGCCATTACCAATCGGGCATGGTCAAACTATATCCCAGCCCTATATTGTCGCTATCATGACGGATTTACTGAAAATTAATCCGCAAAGTAAAGTACTTGAGTTAGGTACTGGATCGGGTTATCAGGCTGCTATTTTATCAAGACTGGTTGATAAGGTATTTACTATTGAAATCATTGAACCGTTAGGTTTAATGGCAAAGAAACGATTGGCAGGTCTCGGTTATGATAATGTTCAGGTAAAAATTGGTGATGGTTATTATGGTTGGGAGGAGCATGCCCCTTTTGATGCGATTGTTGTAACAGCTGCTGCCAGCCACATACCACCACCATTGATCAAACAACTCAAGGAAGGTGGTAAAATGATGATTCCAGTCGGCACCCGTTTTATGACACAGCAGTTACTGCTGGTTAACAAACAACAAGACGGCAAAATAGTTACTCAACAGATCTTACCTGTGCGGTTTGTTCCAGTAACGGGAAAACACTAATAGGGGTGAAACCTGACTTTAGACTGTGTCATTATATCGTTCGCAACATTATATGAATCTCAAAGTAATAACACTCAGATTTAAGCTAAGATATGCAGTTATCTAAATCTGTTTCAGGCTTTATCAATTCATTGTGATTCTCATTCCCAGAATGTCGATACGTCCACCCTACCTTTCCATTGCGCTTATTTCGACATGCGCTCTAGCGTATGAAATTCTGTTAATGCGGCTATTTTCTATCATCCAATGGCATCATTTTGCCTATATGGTTATCAGCCTGGCATTATTGGGTTATGGCATTAGTGGCACTGTGGTTGCCATTGCGCAGCGCCATTTATTATCCAAATACAAGCTGACCTATTTTTCATGTTTAGTATTGTTTAGCCTGACATCAACGGGCTGCTTCCTGGTCGCTCAAGCTATTCCATTCAATGCCGAAGAAATTTTTTGGAATCATTGGCAGGCGATATATTTGTTGTTGATATTTATAATTTTGGCCTTGCCATTTTTCTTTGCAGCGACAGCAATTTGTTTGTCATTAATTCGTTTTCCGGAACAGGTTTCACGCATCTATGCGGTAGATTTAATCGGTGCGGGCATAGGCAGCCTGGGAATTATTATGTTTTTATATGTTGCATTTCCTTTACCTGCACTCATCTCTATAAGCCTACTGGGTTTGTTAGCTGCTCTAGTCGCCTGTTGGGAATTACAGCTTATTAATAGGATATGGCTGGCTTCAGGAATCTTTTTAGCTATGGCTGTGCTTATCATAACGCCCCTGTTATTCACGCTAAATATTTCGCCCTATAAAAGCCTACAGCAAATATTGCGCATCAATGGAACAAAAATAGTCGATGAACGATCTAGCCCATTAGGCTTAGTCAGTGTGGTTGCCAGCGATGAGATACCCATTCGCTATATTCCAGGACTAAGCTTGAAAGCAACACAGGAACCATTGAGTCAATTAGGTGTTTTTACCGATGCGGACAATATGACCGTCATCACCAAAAAAGCAGATAATCCAGAAAAATTAGCTTATCTCGATCAAATCTCTTCAGCATTACCCTACCACTTGAAGAAACTTGATCAGGTATTGATTTTAGGCGCAGGAGGTGGAACCGACATCCTTCAGGCAAACTTTCATAAGGTCCCAAAAATTGATGCTGTCGAATTGAATCCTCAACTTATTGATCTTGTGGGCAGTCAATTCAAAGACTTTACCGGCAACCTTTATCAACAGAACAACATTAACTTACATCAAGGTGAAGCCAGAGACTACCTTGCCCGCAGCCAACAACATTATGATCTGATCCAACTGGCTTTAATGGATGCTTTCAATGCCTCCTCATCCGGCTTGTATGCCTTAAATGAAAGCTATCTGTATACTATCGAAGCACTCCAACTTTATCTTCAACAGCTTAACCCCGATGGCTACCTCGCCATTACCCGCTGGATCAAAATACCACCGCGCGATACCTTGAAAATGTTTGTGACTGCAATTGATGCCCTTAAGCAGTCAGGTATCCTGTCACCAGAAAAGCAACTTGTGCTGATCCGAAGTTGGCAAACCAGTACGCTTATCATTAAAAACGGTACTTTTAATAAAGAAGAGCTCAATCAGGTCAAAGTTTTTTGTGATGACCGTTCATTCGATATCGCTTATGCACCAGACATTACCCCTGCTGAAGTTAATCGTTATAACCGTCTAAACCAGCCTATTTTTTACTCTGCCGCACTGGACTTATTAAGCGACAAGAGAGATTCATTTCTGGATCAATACAAGTTCAATATTATCCCGGCTACCGATGACCGCCCCTATTTTCATCAGTTTTTTTTATGGTCAGCATTACCGGAAATTTTACATCTACGCCACCAGGGGGGCATGTCGTTACTGGAATCGGGCTATATGATTTTCATAGCTACTTTGCTAATTGCGTCTATATTGAGTGTTGTACTCATTCTTGTGCCCCTCGGTTTTTATCACACCAGTTCTGCTAAAGAAGGCAATCAAATTAAACGTTCCCAAGTCATTTTCTATTTTCTAGCGATAGGCTTGGCTTTCTTATTTATAGAAATAGCCTTTATGCAAAAATTTATCCTGTTCCTGCATCATCCTATTTATTCTATTGCTGTGACCTTAACTGCATTTTTAGTATTCGCTGGTCTGGGTAGTCATTGGTCATTGCATCTATCGCAAAACAGAACCCAAAAACAAGCCATTCGGCTTACCGTCTTGGCCATCACTTTACTGAGCTTAACTTATTTATGGTTGCTGGAACCGTTATTTACACTGTTGATTACTATGCCCGTCTACAGCAAAATTTTGCTAACTATTCTGCTCATTGCACCGTTAGCCTTTTTTATGGGCATGCCATTTCCGTTGGCGATAGCCAGTCTGTCGCAACAAGCAGAATCACTTATCCCCTGGGCTTGGGGAATCAATGGGTGCGCATCTGTGATCAGTGCAGTGCTTGCCACTTTGCTAGCCATTCATTTTGGTTTTTCAGTCGTTATTGTGTTGGCAGTGGTGTTATATATTTCTATAGTCTTTATTTTTCCTGGTGGGCAAGAAATATAAGGCACCTCTATTAATTCTGGCTGAGCAGATATGCGTTTATGCTTAACTGGGGACAACCATCGCAACACCTCCACGGCGTAAATCACCCACACCAGAAACACCTTCAGGACTACTACATACAGAATGTGTACCGCCAAAAAAAAGATTTTTTTGCTCCCAGATTTTATGATCCGGATATTCATCAACCAGCTTTGTTAGTTGCTCGGATTCGAAACCACCTTCAACGCTAAGGTGATTGGCTTCGCAGTGAATCCTAGGACTTGAGATAGCTTCATTAAGAGTCATTTTAAAATCAATTAAATTTATCAGGACTTGTAATATAGCCGTACGAAGACGATTTGATCCACCGGAACCTAAAACAATCTGGTTGCCATCTTCCAAAAGTACAATGCTGGGAGCCATCATTGAGCTCATTCTTTGATTCGTTTGCCAACGATGAAAACCATGAGGATTTAAATCTTGTTCGCCAAGCATGTTGTTTAACATGATGCCCGTCCCTGGAATAAATAACCCGCAGCCTTCACCATTACTGGTTGTTAAGCTGGCTATATTGCCCTGTTTATCCATCACACTGATATGCGTGGTGCCACGTGAACAAGAGGCCTTTTCCATAATTTGCTGTCGATAGCCGGCAATGTATTCCGGATCTAACAGCTGTTCCCCAGGATGATGTGAAGTATCGTTCAGATAAGTATCAATTCTGGCTTTATCAGTCATATCCAGAATTTGGGCCAACAAGTGCAGATAATTGGCAGTACCGAATGAATATTTTCTGAGATCAATTTTCTCCAGTAATTTCAGGGCAAATGCAATCAATGTTCCACCCGAACTGGGTGGTGGATTGGTCAGTATAGAAGTTTGGCGATAAGAAATACTGAGTGGATTGCGCTTGATTATTTGATAGCTACTAAAATCATCTTTGCTTAGATGCCCTCCCCGTTCATTGCAAAGACGACTAACTGCTTCTGCAATCTCCCCTTGATAAAACAGCACCTCCCCTTCCCTGGCCAAACTATCCAAACAATCTGCCAGTTCTTGTTGTTTCAGGATTTCTCCTTGTTGGAGTAAGGGTTTGTTTTCCTTATGACTGCCAAAAATAGCCAACGTTTCAGGGTTAGACAGGTAAATCGCTTGAACGACATCAAAGATGTAAGCCTGAAAGGCATTCATGACGACACCCTCTCTCGCCAGATTGATTGCCGGTTCGGCCAGGCGCATCATTGGCATGGTGCAAAGTTCTTTATGAATTGCAAACAAACCTTTTACAGTACCTGGTGTAGCTATTGAGCCGAGACCGATATGAAATTCCTGGGTAACTGTGCCAAAGTCAGCAGTAATTGGGTAAAAATCAGTCTCCTGCACTGTTCTTTTTTTGTTGGGAGTTTGGACAAAAAAATCGTACAGTGCGCTCTTCCCTTCAGCCGTGTGTGCTAAAAGAAAACCACCACCAGCCAATGAAGTCAATACAGGCTCTACCACGCAGGCCGCCAGATGAGCGGCAACTACCGCATCAAATGCATTGCCGCCGCTGTGTAATATAACTTCAGCTGCCTTAGCCGTCTCTTTATGGCCAGCCGCTACAACACCTGTTTTTTTCATCACACTCAGCGTTTCATAATTTGGGTAAATTAGAGTAACATTTTATCGTTTTTTCAGCCTAACCTTAATATCAATGATATAGTTACTATACATGTGTGTTGTAGATTGTTGATTATGACGCGATGCATAGCAGGTTCTAAAGCTATGCTGTTTGACCTTGGTAGTTTTTTTATGTCAGATCTAAAGCAATTTCCGAAACAGTCGGAGTCAGAGAAACTGTCAAAAGGTGTCTAATCTGATTTCCATAAATTCGGACATAATCTTGATGCTTCGGAAAAACAAAGTTTTTTTAAAAAATTACATAAATTATCAATTACTTACCCAAAGAACATCATGTTCTTTATTGTGCTCCTGGGTGCAGGTTCCTTAGCGTCTATACACACTTATCTAAATTATTAATACGTTGTAGAGTATAGCCAAAATAGAATACAGAAGGGGATAGCAGTGAAAACATCAGTATCTTCTGAACGCCAGGGTACCGGACAGAGCCCAGCCCACGAATGCGAAAATTGCGAGGCTACGATTCGCATGTTACAAAATGCTTTGGACTCAGTGCCTACACGTATTTTTTGGAAGAATCTTGACGGACGCTATCAAGGATGCAATCGCTTGTTTGCCAACGATGCCGGACTGGATTCTGTCGATGACATAATCGGGAAACTTGATTCTGAGCTTATCTGGGCGGAACAAGCTGAACGATACCGCGCCGATGACCAGAAAGTCATTGAATCGGGCCGACCCAGATTGTATTACGAAGAACCCCAAACAAGATCCAATGGCAAAAAAATCTGGGTCGAAACCAGCAAAACACCACTAAAAGGCGATAATGGCTCGATCATCGGCATACTTGGCACCTATTCCGACATTACTGAAAGAAAACGTATAGCAGAACAGGCGGAAAGCCTGGGCAAGGTCCTTGAACGTTCCGTCAACGAAATTTACATTTTTGATGCCGAATCCCTCAAATTCATCCATGTGAATGAAGGTGCATTAAAAAATATCGGCTATTCAATAGAGGAAATTCACGAGTTGACACCACTGGACATCAAACCTGAGTTTTCTCCCAAACGCTTTGCAGCACTGATCCAACCTTTACGGCAGGGTCAACCAGAAATTGTTTCGTTTGAGACGGTACATCGACGCAAAGACGGCAGCCGCTATCCTGTAGAGGTTCACCTGCAACTCCAGCTCTATCAGGGTATTCCCGCTTTCGTTGCTATCATACTGGATATTTCCGTACAGCAGATTACCCAGACCGCTCTGCGCTATATCGTTGAAGGCGTTGCCTGCAGTACCGGCGAGGATTTTTTTAAATCCCTGATTACCCACCTTGCCCAAACGTTAGAGTGTGATCATGCTTTCATCGGCTTAGTGGACAAACTAGATCCTGATAAAATCAAAACAAACAAAGTTTATGCATTCGGCGACATTGTAGACAATTTTGACTACTGGCTGAAAGATACGCCCTGTAAAAACGTTATTAGCGAAGGTGCTTCTTGTCTTCATCGGGTAAACGTTCGAAGTGAATTCCCTGACGATAAAATGCTTAGCGCCATGGCCATTGAATGCTATGCCGGAGTGCCCATCAAAAATTCTCAGGGAACCCTGGTCGGACTATTAGCAATCATGGACTCAAAGCCCATGGAACACGCGGAAACCAAGTTATCCCTCATTCAATTGTTTGCCACCCGCTGTGGCGCCGAATTGCAGCGTCTGGAGAATGAAAAAGCACTCCAGACCAGTGAAGCTCGCTTCAAGCATATCAATGAAGCAACAGGGGGGTATATTTGGGAAGTCACACTGGATAGCAGGTATACCTTCGTTACCGAGCAGGCCCTGACCATTAAGGGACATCCCCCGGAAAGGTTTTTGGGATGCACACCCTACGAATTCATGCCCGAAGAGGATATTGAACCCACACGCAGCGTCGTTAAGGAGGCGATTGATACAAAAGGCACTTTTGAGCTCACCCACCGAAATATTGCAGCTGACGGCGGTATTCTCTGGGAAGAAGTCAGAGGTACTGTGATGCTGGATGACGGCGGAAATGTCATCGGTCTGCGGGGAGAGGGTATTAGCATTAACAAACGAAAACAAGCCGAGGCACAAATAGAACAGCTGGCATTCTATGACCCTTTAACCAATCTACCAAACCGCCGTCTGCTCATCGACCGACTGCAGCAGGACCTGGCCCTGACCACAGGGCATGGCAATAATGGTGCTTTACTATTTCTAGATCTTGACCACTTCAAAACCATTAACGACGCGCTGGGACACTCATTCGGTGACGCTTTACTGCAACAGGTTGCAAAACGTCTCAGCGAACAGTTACGGGCGGAAGATACGGTCGCCAGGCTGGGAGGCGATGAATTTATTATTCTGTTGCCTGAACTTGACGGACACAGTGATTTATCGGCCAAACAAGCACATACCGTGGCAAAAAAAGTCCGTGAAGCTCTTTTAATTCCTTTCGATATGGATGGCCATAAATATCACATCACTCCGAGCATTGGGATTACCCTGTTCCCAGAACCTGGACAAACTGCTGATGTCGTGCTGAAACAGGCCGATTCGGCCATGTACAAATCGAAAAATGATGGGCGGAATACAATTTCGTTTTATGCCCCTAGTATGCAAATTGCTGCCGACGCCCGCCTAGCTCTGGAAAAAAACCTCCGCCAGGCCATCAGTCTGAAAGAATTCGAGCTTTATTACCAAGTACAGGTCAATGAAAAAGGGCAATTGATCGGTGCGGAGACGCTGCTACGATGGAATCATCCGAAAAACGGTGTTATTCGGCCGGGTACCTTTATTCCGCTTGCTGAAGAAACCGGTTTAATTTTCGATATCGGAGACTGGGTGCTGCAATCCGCCTGCACGCAGATGAAACAATGGACCGACGATTGTGCCCATAAACTACCGCAATTATCCATTAATGTCAGCTCTCGCCAGTTTCGGCAAGCAGATTTTGTTGAGAAAGTTTTAGGTATTATTGACCAAACCGGTGCCGATCCCAAACATTTAGTTCTGGAAATTACCGAAGGTGTCATCATCGAAAATATCCAGGATACCATTCAGAAAATGCACAGCCTGAAAACCGCCGGAATCAGTTTTTCCATTGATGATTTCGGAGTTGGGTATTCTTCTCTTTCCTATCTTCGGCAACTACCGCTGGATGAACTGAAAATCGACCGGTCGTTCATCCAGGATATCGAAACCGACACTAATGACGCCACCCTCGTGGAAACTATTATCTCAATGGCGCATCATCTGGATTTAAGTGTCATAGCAGAAGGGGTGGAGAACCAAGCACAAATAGAATTTTTAAAAAACAACAGCTGCTTTTCCTACCAAGGCTATTATTTCAGCTACCCCATTCCAGCAAAGGAATTCACCCTTTTGATCAAAACCGGTTATGTGAACTAACTGTAACCACTCTAGGTCTCGAACCAATGCACTCCCTTTTCTAAATCACCTTCCAAGTTTATAGTTCCACGCGTCTAAGTCGGAGCGAATTACTAATCACGGAAACTGAGCTAAAGCTCATTGCTGCTGCGGCTATCATAGGTGATAGCAGTATTCCAAAGAACGGATACAACACTCCCGCAGCTATAGGAACGCCCGCCGAATTATAGATGAAGGCAAAGAACAAATTCTGTCTGATGTTACGCATGGTAGCTCGGCTTAATCGTCTAGCCCTGACGATACCCCGTAAATCGCCTTTGACTAA
>JAUXDP010000053.1 GCA_030618325.1 Methylococcaceae bacterium
TTAGGCAAAAACGTACTGAGTTGATTGCTAGATACACTTATAAACTGTGACAGCACAATAAACCAGCTGGATATTGCTGCTAAAGTCCCAACCCATTGGCAAAGATAGATAATAGAAGCAGATTTTGTGTAGCGTTTAATATCATAGATTGTATAGACAACAATGATAGCAGCAACCACAATTGCTAATATCCAAGAAGCAGGATGTAACAAGCTGCGACCCGTAATAATCCATAAGGGTAAACTGACCAGTGCTCTGGCAGCGATGCCTTCTTTCAAACGCATGCTGCGATCATTAAGCAAATAGTGCTCTGTTTGTCTTATAAAGATGAACAAACCCGCAATGACAAACGGTGTTAATGAGGCATCCCGTATAGGTAGTATTAACATAACATTGCCTATCACCGAAGCCCACAACAATGTTTTTAGATGTTTGCGAGCCAGTATAGAATAACTGGCATAGCTAATAGCAAGCAATAACAGGCCAGTAATGACAAAGTCCAAGGCGATCACAGTGGGACTGACATCCATAAACTGTAGCCAGTTATATTCTGGCTGCAATGCTTTTTGACCATGCCAGTAACCATATATCATCGCACTGACCTGAGTTACCTGAACAGGCAAAAATGCTGTTCCCAAACCAAAAAATATTCTGGCACCTTTGGTTTCATGAAATAAATAAGCACAAACCAGGCCTCCCCCACATAGTAATAATGTCAATCCTAATCCTATCCAATAACGATAAGCCGGTAAAATCTCGTCAGTTCCCTGTAACATAAAACTGACGGCTGACAAAATAATCAATATCGACCCTATCCAGCGCAAGTAAGCCGTAATCTTTCTAGTCAGACTTTTACTACTGCTGCTGTAATTACTATTTGTAGTTAGATCTTCATCTGTTTGTTCGGATGGTTGAGAATCAAGTTCCTGTAATTCATTTGCGTACATGATCGTCTCCTGTTTGATTATTTTCTGTATGTTTGTTTTTCTCGCTTAATTCATCCAGCATCTTTTTTAATGCCAGCTCATCCTCTTCTTGTTCAAATTGATTGGCAAAATTATCGGTGTCGATATTTAGATCAGGCACTTCGAATTCTGAGCTGACTACTGCCCCTTCCCAGCGCTCAAAAATATTATTGACTTCCTGTACAGGATTTCCACGTTTATGGTTAAGGGACTCTTGTACGATGGCACGGTTTTGTCTGGCAGCCAGGATCTCCTTTTTATTTTGTAATACTTGTAACTGCTCAGAAATATTATTCAGATCGTCGCGTATTTTTGATTCCTGTGTGACACTTTCCTCACATTGTTGCTCAAGCATAGAAATTTGTTGTTGTGTTTGACGTAAGCGTTTCACACATTGCAGGGCTTTTTTCTCGTCTTCCTTCCTGGCTTTAATCGCTCGCTTAGACCATAAACGAGCCTGTACCTGCTGTTCGTCCAGTTGTTTTTGATAATGCCCTGACATCTTACAGACTTTATGTAAATGTACGCGCGTTTTGCTTCCTATGGCTTGTAAATCCTGGATTGCTGCACCTGCGAGTGCCTCATGATTTTCAAACTCATCCGCAACCTGGTCTACCTGGCTTTTAATACTGACAAATATACGTTTCAAATTATTCATAGTGATTTTCCTTTATTTATGGATTCACAATCACTTCTGCACAAGCTGTGCCAATATTGTTTTATATATAATTCAATGATATACAATAATTTTGAATTGCAATAATCAAATATTTGTACATTTTATACATACATAATATACTTTAAATGTCCATAATTACCATCAAGAAAACTAATGAAAAAACTTAACCCGGAACAAATAGATTTTTTTAACCAAATTGCAACCCTGGCTTTTGTTAACCCCTTTAGCGAAAAAAGGGAACAAGCTGATTGCTCGCTATTAAATATTTCATTAGGCACTTTGGACTTATTTAAACGCACTGAAAAAATTCAAGGGCTTCTATATGAACAGTTACAAAAACTTAACGTAGCTACTGATTTCCGAATCACAAATTATAGGGACAAGACACAGGAATCGATGAAACTGGCCTGGTTATTTTATCAATACCATGAATTTCAGAATTCATTTAATCAGTTCATTAATAAGCAGAATCAAGCAGGCGACGACCCCATTGAGTTACCGTTTACTAAAGAAATATGCAAGCATTTTAAACAGGCAGGATTTTCAGGGGCCGAAACAGAAAACTTTATCGCCCTGTTCTATCAGCTACATCGCGGGTTTTATTTCATTAACTCTGCTATTTCCGGTGATTGTCCGTCTATCATAGAATTACGCATGCACTTGTGGAATAACATTTTTACCTTTAATCCACAATGGTATCTGAATTATTTATGCGGAAAAATGGAAGACTTTTCCACTTTATTACTAGGAGCTACCGGCACAGGAAAAAGTCTGGCGGCTCATGCCATCGGCTGTTCAGGGTATATTCCTTTTGATTTGTCTACAAGACGTTTTCGGGAGAGCTTCACCCGTTCTTACCAAGCGATAAACTTATCGCAGTACCCTACATCACTGTTGGAATCAGAACTATTTGGACATAAAAAAGGGGCTTTTACCGGCGCCATAGAACAGCACCAAGGGATTTTTTCCCGCTGTAGCGCACATGGTGCGGTATTTATTGATGAAATCGGAGATATAGATATTCCGACGCAGGTCAAGTTATTAAACGTAATTCAGGACAGAACATTCAGTCCCGTTGGCAGTCATGAAAAATTGCGATTTTCTGGACGTGTGATCAGCGCAACCAATCGAAATATTGAACAACTACGAAAAGATGGACTATTCAGGAACGATCTGTATTACCGATTATGCTCTGATGTGATTGAGATTCCCAGTTTACATCAGCGGTTAATCGAAAACCCACAAGAACTCAGCAGCTTGATCTCCAGCTTGCTCAAACGCATTATCGATGCCCCAGATCCCCAGTTGATATCGCGTATCGAAAAGCGTATTCACAGTACAGTGCCTAAACATTATCTTTGGCCTGGTAATGTTAGAGAACTGGAACAATGTATCCGTCGAATTTGCCTGGTCGGTCACTATAATATTACTGAACAGGTGAACTTAAATGTGGGATATGATGGTTTTATTCTAGCTGATAATGCCGGAGAAACCAGCGCCCAATATTTACTGCAAAATTATTGTTGTTTTCTTTACGAACGCCATGACAGCTATGAAGCTGTTGCCAGAATTACCCATCTTGATCGGCGTACCGTAAAAAAATATATTGTTGATACGCCATGACACGGACATGCATTATTACCTTAAGGACCTGGCACTAGAATAAGGCCCACCAATACTAAACCACTTATTTTTTTTGGTCTATACTTTATTCTACAATAAAGTTTTTTCTTTTCAATAAGCTGCCACCCCACTATCTCCATCATCGATTACAGCAATTAGGTGTAAATTGAGCCAGGATCAACTCAAAAAAATTGAACAGTGCATGCAAACACTGATGCACAAAACCGGGACTGCATACGTTGAATTTAACCTAGCAGGACAGGTCTATGATGCTAATGTTGCCTACTGCAATATGTTGTCTGCCAACTCAGTTTCCGAAGTCATCGGCCGGAGTATTTTTGAATGGACTTCCCTTGCTTCTCTTGAGGCTAATCGCAAAGCTATTTCCCAATGTGCAAAAACGGGGGAAATTAAAAAACTCCGCTGCCATTACAACACCTTTGATGAGAAAAGCATCACCGTTTCTCTTAACGCCTATTCTGAATGGCAAGATGGTGAGATTCATATTTACGCTTTGTGTCACAATATCACTCAGCAGATTTTAGAAGAACACGCCGCATCAAAAAAACAATATCAACTAGAAACTGCCCTTGATGCTGCAAAAGCAGGAGTGTTTCATTATAACGTAGCAGAAGATGTTATATTCTGGGATGAACGTAGCTTTAAAATATTTCATCTAGACCCCAACAATTTTAAAAACAACCATGCTGCCTGGCAAGCCCTTATACACCCAGAAGATGCAAAGAGAATAGAGAAAAAATTTCGGTCCGCAATAGTTGCGGATAATAATTTTGAGTTGTTATACAGAATTAAAACCCCTGAGGATATCCGTTGGATCAATACCAAAGCCAAAATATTCCATATTGCCGGAAAGCCTTCTTTTTGTCATGGCTTGCATCAGGACGTTACTCAAGCTAATAGAGCAACTGAATTATTGCGTGCTGAAAAGGCCACAGAAAAACACCAAACTAAGCTTTTGCGCTCTGTTATTGACTCAATTCCAGATCATATTTTTTTTAAAGACCTTGATGGTCACTATTTTGGTTGTAATAAGGCTTTTGAAAAATTTACTGATATACAAGAACCCCAAATAATTGGAAAAACAGATTACGATTTGTTTGACCACGAAATTGCTGCTTTTTATCGAAGCAAAGACCAACAAGTCCTGACTTCCAATAAAACACTGATGAACGAGGAATGGGTAACTTACCCTGACGGAGAAAAAGTTTTTCTTGAAACGTTGAAATCCCCCATTATAGGAGTCGACAATAAGGTTTCAGGTCTACTGGGGATATCACGTAACATCACCGAAAGAAAAAATGCCGAAATCAAATATCAAAACTTGTTCAACGAGAACAGCATCATTTTTGATAACATACCAGTCGGCATAGGCTATCTTAAAGATCGGCGTTTTTTTCAGGTAAATCGGCAATGGGTTGATATGTTCGGCTATACTGAACATGAAATCATTAATCAAACCACTGAAGCATTCTATGTTGATAGACACGACTTTATTGCAGTGGGGAAAGAGGCCTATCCGGCCATGCTGCGTGGTCATACTTATCATACCGAGCGGCTGATGAAGCATAAAGATGGCACAGCCTTTTGGTGCCAACTAATAGGACAGTCTATTGATCTAGACTCACCTGAAAAAGGATCTATCTGGATTATTAATGATATCAGTCAGGAAAAAGATCTTAGAAACTCATTACAACTGGCAAAAGAAAATTCTGACCAGTTAAAAGAAATTGCTGAAAAAGCCAATCAAGCCAAATCAGAATTTCTGGCAAATATGTCACATGAATTACGCACCCCAATGCATGCTGTTTTAAGTTTCTCACACTTTGGCCTTAAAAAGACAAAAAAAGGTGAACATGACAAACTGGAACAGTATTTTTCAAACATCAATAGTAGCGGTAAAAAGCTGTTAACACTGCTCAATGATTTACTTGATCTGTCGAAACTGGAAGCTGGGAAAATGAATTTTGAGTTTGATATCGGACAAATTCAAGAAGTCATAAACAGTTGCCTTAACGAACAACAGACCCGCCTTGAAGAAAAAGGCTTGTCTATTATTAAGAATAATTTTGATTGTGATTTTCAAGTCTCTATGGATTCAACAAGAATTGGCCAAGTCATCACCAATCTCCTTTCCAACGCTATTAAATTCACACCGGAAAGAAAAAACATCCATATCACCATTTCCAAAGAAAACCGACAATTATGGAAATCTCGTGAAGCCGTGTCTACGTTGAAAGTGGAAGTCCGTGATGAAGGCATAGGAATACCGGAAAATGAACTCAAATCAGTTTTTGATAAATTCATACAAAGCAGCAAAACAGACAATAAATCGGGTGGTACCGGCCTGGGGCTTGCTATCTGCAAGGAAATTATAGAAGGACACCAGGGTATCATTTGGGCCGAAAACAACCCCACAGACGGGGCAACTTTTAGTTTCATCATCCCAGTAAACAGGATTGAATTCGATCAGCAGCGGAGTCTATCGGCAAAAAGTAACCAAGAGAAAACTACATGTGTAGACCAGTGAAATATTGCATAAATTAAACCTCACCTTTATGTGCCTTTGACATGAAAATAAGAACACTGGGAATTAGCTTTATAGTTGGACTATTTTTATTAGGTGTTGTGGTCATTTCTATTAGCCTGATAAGCCTGTCCAGAACAGACAAAGTTCAGATTATTTGGCAGGAATTTGAAGATAATCGAAATGATAAACTAAGAGCCCTTGTAGCACTGCGAAGTGAGCTAGGCTATGACGGTATGATCCACCGCTTTAAGAATTATATTCTTCGCCAAAGAAAAAGTGATGCTGATGCAATAATTTCAAGTATTGGTGGAGCAAAGGCTGCCCTAAAACGATATAGGTCCCTGCAACTTAATACAGCGGAAGACAATGCACTATTAAGCATTCAAAATACTCTTGAAGCTTATTCGGATGCATTAACTCTTGTTCAACAACTTATTCGGCAAAAGAAAACCGCAGAAAAAATCGATAATATTGTCAAAATAGATGATAAACCTGCACTCAAAGCTCTTAGCTTTCTGGGAACAGAAACATCCCCCACAACAAAGAAAAGCATACATAGCAAACCATTACTTTTAAGCGAACTCAGAATGACTATGGGCTATGGCGGTTTAATTCATAATTTCAAAAACTATATTTTACGTAGTTCGCCAGAAGCATTGGCAAAGATAAGCAAGGATACTGAACAGATCAACGAAATTGTTACATTTTACCGACAGCACAATCTCTCTGCGGTAGAAAAAAATGCATTACAAAACATACTATTGGTAGTCCAATCTTATCAACAAAAGCTGTCGATAATTCAGCGCATGATAATTGAAAGACAATCCGCTCGTAACATAGATAAAGCTGTCATCGTTAACGATACACCTGCGTTGGATGCATTTGATGATTTACAACAGCAAATCATCCTCCACAATGACTATCGAGCCGAGCAGCTCAATAGAGCACTCAACGAAATTCAATTATCCGGACAGATTGTTTTTTATGTCGCACTTGTGTCATTTCTGGCACTTATAGCATTGGCCTCTTGGCTCCTTTACAACCGAATTATTTGTCCTATTTCCAAACTCACCAACATCATGTCACGCCTTGCCCATGATGACCTGGAAATCAAAGTCTTTGGTACAGAACAAGACAATGAGATTGGTGAAATAGCTCGGTCTTTGGAAGTTTTTCAAGTTAACGCTATTAAGAAAAGACAAACAGAAAGAAAATTGCAACGAGCCAATGAACATCTTGAAGATAAAGTGGATGAACGAACAAAAGCACTAAAAGAAAATGAAGCCCATCTAGCTTTACTTGCTAAAAATGCTATTGAAGGAGAAAATCGCCTTAGTACAATTATTAATGCAGCTATGGATTCCGTCATTCAAATAGATGAAAGAGGATTAATTATTGATTGGAATAACCAGGCAGAAAGTATGTTCGGCTGGACAAGTAAGGAAGTTATTGGTCATGAGTTACATGAGCTTATTATCCCAGAACATTATCGTAAAATGCATATTGAGGGCTTAAAACGTTTTATAGCGACAGAAACTCCCAAAATAATAAATACGCGAGTAGAAATATCAGCATTACATCGTGATGAAAGAGAGTTCCCAATAGAGTTAACCATCTCTGCTTTAAATTATAAAAATAAATACCAGTTTTGTGCGTTTATTCGAGATATTTCAGATCAAAAAAGAGCTCAGGAAATTATTATTAAAGAAAAAGAAAATGCGGAGCTAGCTAATCAGGTTAAATCAGAATTTTTAGCAAATATGTCGCATGAATTACGTACTCCGATGCATGGCATTTTAAGTTTTTCGGCAATTGGCATTAAGAAATCAGACACTGCAACCAAAGAAAAGCTCCAACATTACTTTTCTAATATCCAGTCCAGTGGGATACGCTTATTAGTGTTACTCGATGATTTGCTCGACTTGTCAAAACTCGATGCTAATAAAATGGAAATGAACATGCAAACGAATGATCTGATTTCTGTTTTCGAAAATTGCCAGATCGAACAGGAACAGCGACTAAAAGACTCAGAATTAACCCTGCAATTGATCAAACCATCCCACCCTGTGGCCGTTGTTTTTGATAGTCTACGTATCGCTCAAGTAATGACAAACCTTCTCTCTAATGCTATTAAATATAGCCCTAAAGGTAGTTTAATTACTGCCACAATAGAAACCCACCCTCAAAAAGTATGCTTTTCTCTGCAAGATGAAGGTATTGGTATTCCAGAGAATGAGTTAACTGAAATATTTGATGCTTTTGTACAAAGTAGCAAAACCAAAACTAAAGCAGGGGGAACAGGGCTTGGATTAGCAATTTCAAAGAAAATAATTGTTGAACATGGGGGGGAAATATGGGCAGAGCAAACTCCGAAAGGTGGAGCCGTGTTTAAGTTTGTTATTCCTCAAGGTAGTTCAATGCTTGATTCTCTTATTTTCTAAAATACACTGTCCAAATTAAATTTATAGCGTTCAGGCAAAATACCGATAATAGCTTTAGAAATTTAAAAAGGTGGGATAGGACATCATATTTCCCCATCCCAACCCAAACCATAACCCCCATTACTAACTCTTGCGGGCAGAAACCAGCTATTATTTTTCCAAAGTATTTTTATCAAGGCCAGAATAAGCTGGGCACCAACCTGAATACCCGGTAGCAATCAGAGCCACACCAACAATCAATAACAAGATACTAGCTGCGGGCAATGAAACCAGGAGGGCAATAGATCCAGCAATTAATCGATATTTTTTTTCTTTTTCTCCGACGTTATGCTCGAATTTAAGCATGCGTTTATAATCAAAATTCATTTCATTGTCTCCTAAATTGTTGCAGGAATTAATTTTTTATAGTTTTTACTCAACTTCTTTAATAAGCAGTGTGTAAGATCCCAGAATTATTGTTAGACTGGTTAATCAATTCTATAGCGTTTTTAATTTAATCCCAACTCATTTTTACAACAGCCCTAATGGATGTCACAGAAATTATCGATCCTTTGAATGATGTGCAGCGTCAAGCTGTTACTGCACCAAGTCAACCTATGCTTATTCTAGCAGGTGCTGGCAGTGGAAAAACACGGGTTTTAGTACACCGTATTGCCTGGCATATTCAGGTAGAAAACCTATCACCTCACAGTATTTTAGCCGTCACCTTTACCAATAAAGCAGCAACTGAAATGCGTAACCGGGTTGAAGACCTGCTGAATATCTCCGCCAGATCTATGTGGATAGGCACTTTTCATGGGCTGGCACATCGATTATTAAGGAGGCATTGGCAAGATGCTAAATTACCTCAGACTTTTCAGGTTATTGATTCTGATGATCAATATCGTCTGATCAAACGCTTACTTAAATCGCTTAATCTTGATGAGGCAAAATGGCCACCACGACAAGCGCAATGGTTTATCAATGCCCAGAAAGACGAAGGTATTCGAGCTAAAAATATGCTAGAAACTGGTGATCTGTATCACCAGAAAATGGTAGAAGTATACCGAGCCTATGAAGAAATTTGTCAACGCTCCGGAATGGTTGACTTTGCCGAGCTGCTGCTCAAAGCGCATGAGTTATTACGTGACAATCAAGAAATTTTGGATTTTTATCAACAACGCTTTAAGCAAATCCATGTGGATGAATTCCAGGATACCAATACCATTCAGTACGCTTGGCTAAGATTGTTGTCTCAAGACCAGAACAACCTTTTTGTGGTGGGTGATGATGATCAATCTATCTATGGTTGGCGTGGTGCAAAAATTGAAAATTTGTACAACTTTCAAAAGCATTACCCAACCCATCAAATAATCCGACTAGAGCAAAATTATCGTTCCACAGGCAATATTCTAAAAGCTGCTAACAGCCTGATTGGTAATAATGAAGGACGTATGGGTAAGGAGTTATGGACGGATTCTGGCGATGGTGAACCCATCTCCCTATACGCTGCATTTAATGAGCAGGATGAAGCCTATTTTGTTGTAGAGCGCATCAAGCAATGGGTTAATGATGGTGGTCTGCGCAGTGATGTAGCTATCTTGTATCGTTCAAATGCTCAATCCCGGCAATTTGAAGAAAAATTAATGGCCACAGGAACACCTTATCGAGTCTATGGCGGTTTACGGTTTTTTGAACGCGCAGAAATTAAAAATGCCTTAGCTTATTTAAGACTCATTTCAAACCATCATGACGATGCCGCTTTTGAACGCATCATTAATACACCCACACGCGGTATAGGTACTAAAACCATGGATGACATCCGCGCAAATGGCCGACAGACTAGCAAATCTTTATGGCAGGCAAGCACAGACTTATTGGCTGCTTCTACATTTACCCCTCGCGCAGCAAATGCTTTAACAGGGTTTATGCAATTAATTAACAATCTCGCAGAAATATGTGAAGACCTGGAGCTCTATGAAAAAGTAAAACAGGTTGTCGAAAAAAGTGGCTTGATTGAAGCCTATAAAAAAGAGAAGGGTGAAAAGGGTGAGGCTCGGGTAGAAAACCTGGAAGAATTAGTAAACGCGGCTCGTTTATTTGATTATGACCAGGATAATGATGAAAACCTCGGTGAACTTGATATGTTTCTCGCCTTTGCTGCATTAGAGGCAGGGGAAATGCAAGGTAACGATACAGATGATTGCGTACAATTAATGACACTGCATTCAGCCAAAGGCCTTGAATTTCCAGTGGTTTTCCTAGTCGGCCTGGAAGAAGGATTGTTCCCTTCCCAGCGATCTGTTGATGATCAAGGACGTCTCGAAGAAGAACGACGACTTTGCTATGTCGGAATGACTCGGGCAATGTCATCGCTTTATTTAACCTATGCTGAATCAAGGCGCTTATATGGGCGAGAAACAATGGCCAGATCTTCCCGATTCCTACGCGAAATTCCTGCTGAGCACATTCAGGAGATTAGAATGCGCGCCAATATCAGTCGCCCTGTTACAGCAACAAAGACATCAAGCCCAAGCTTACAGGAGAATAGTGCCTATAAATTAGGTCAACATATTAGCCACGGCAAATTTGGTGAGGGCGTTATTTTGCAAATTGAAGGTGCTGGCGCACAGCAAAGAGTGCAAATCAAGTTTACCGATGTAGGGGTAAAATGGCTGATGTTGGCCTATGCAAAAATTGAGGCAATCTAATCATCAGCCACAGGGGTATACTTCACTCGCTTTTATGGAGTCAAACCTTCACCTAGTGTGACAATCTTCAAGGCATTGGTTCCTCCCTGCTGACCCGTCAAATCACCTTTAGTGATAATAAAATTATCCCCCGTTTTGGCAAGACCTTTATCTTTCAACCTTTCAAGAATTTGCCGGTTTACTTCTGCATGATCTTGATCTTCATGCGTAAAATGAAAAGGGAAAACGCCTCTGTACATCGTTGCTTTTCCTAAAGTTTTATCTTCACTGCTAAAAGCATAAATTGGAATGCCTGAGCTAACCCTGGACATCAAAAGAGGTGTCGATCCTGATTCAGTTAGTGCGGCAATACCATGAATTTCAGTATGATTTGCCATATACATAGCAGACATAGCGATTGCCTCATCTACACGTTCAAACCTAGCATTAACACGATAATCTGATTCACGAACACTGCGTTGTTTTTCAGTCTCCTGACATATCCTAGCCATTGCTTCAACAGTTTCTATAGGATATTTCCCAGCAGCGGTTTCAGCTGAAAGCATCACGGCATCGGTACCATCGTGAACAGCATTCGCAACATCAAAAACCTCAGCCCGTGTGGGAATTGGATTTTCTATCATAGATTCCATCATTTGCGTTGCAGTGATAACAGCTCTTTTCAGCTCTCTGGAACGTCGAATCAACCTTTTTTGCACGGCTGGTAAATTTGCGTCACCAATTTCAACACCTAAGTCACCACGAGCCACCATGACCACATCAGATGCAAGGATGATTTCATCCATAACTTCTATAGCTTCTGCACGTTCAACCTTAGCAACAATACTCGCATAACAGCCTTCAGCTTCTAGCAAATAGCGTGCTTCATTTAGATCTTCTGCGGTACGAGGAAATGAAACAGCAACAAAATCCGCATCGATTTTGGCGATGGTTTTAATATCCTGCTTGTCTTTTTCCGTCAAGGCAGCCGCGGAAAGCCCCCCACCCGCCAAATTAATACCCTTATTATTAGACAGATTGCCACCAACAGCTACCGTGCAATTTACACGCATATTCTCTACGTTTACGACATCGAGAACCACACGGCCATCATCCAGTAGCAGACGGCTACCAGGCTTTACTTCTTTTGCTAAAGGCTCATAAGTAATACCTACCTGGGTATTGTCACCGACATTTTCATCAAGGTTGATGTCTAACGCGAAGTCCTGCCCTTTTTCAAGCCATACCTTACTGTCTTTAAATCGGGCTATGCGAATTTTTGGTCCTTGAAGATCAGCAAGAATTCCTACCCGCCGGCAGGTTTTTTTACTCAATTCCCTGACCATATTTGCCCGATCAATATGATCCTGGGCAGAACCATGAGAAAAGTTCAGCCGAACCACATCAATGCCGGCATGAAATAACTTTTCCAATACGCCAGGTTCATCTGTGGCAGGCCCGAGTGTTGCCAGGATTTTAGTCCTTCTTAACATATATTATTCCTTGGTAGGATTAGCAGTCGCATTGCTTAATTTATTATTTTGCATTCATTAAGGCAATAGTGGTGTCTAACATGCGATTAGAAAAACCCCATTCGTTATCGTACCAGGACAGCACTTTTACTAAATTACCATCCATTACTTTGGTGAGTGATGATTCGTAGATGGACGATGCAGGATTATGATTAAAATCAATAGATACCAGTGGTTTTTTGTTGATCTCCAAAATACCTTTTAATGAACCAGCTGCAGCCGTTTCAAGAATTTCATTCACTTCTTCTATAGTAGTATTTCTTTTAGCCTCAAAGGTCAGATCAACCACAGAAACATTGATAATGGGTACCCGCATCGCAAAACCGTCAAGCTTACCGGCCAGCTCAGGCAAAACTAATCCTACTGCAGCTGCAGCTCCCGTTTTTGTGGGAATCATTGATTGTGTTGCTGAACGCGCACGACGTAAATCAGAATGGAAAACGTCAGTTAGGACCTGATCATTGGTATAAGCATGTATGGTTGTCATTAAGCCATGCGCCACACCTAAGGTATCATGCAGAGGTTTGACCAAAGGAGCCAGGCAGTTAGTAGTACAAGAAGCATTAGAGATTACAGTGTCTGTACTTTTTAACGTGTCATGGTTAACACCATAGACTATTGTTGCATCAACGTCACTCCCACCTGGAGCTGAAATAATTACTTTTTTTGCGCCAGCGGCAATATGTGCTGAGGCTTTTTCTTTACTAGCAAAAAAACCAGTACATTCATGTACAACATCAACACCTAACTCACCCCAAGGAAGTTTTGTTGGGTCTCTTTCAGCAAATACCCTGATTCTGTCGCCATTAACAACCAAATAATCACCATCAGCACTAATTTCACCAGGAAATTTACCGTGTGCTGTATCATACTGAGTGAGGTGTGCATTAGTTTCTGTATCACCCAAATCATTGACAGCCACAATTTGAATTTCACCGGTACGGTCTGATTCGTATAATGCGCGTAGGATGTTGCGTCCAATACGTCCGTAACCGTTAATTGCAACTTTTATTGTCATAGAAATTCTCCAGGAAGATGATGTATATATGGGATTAAAAAACCAAAGATAAGGTTTCAAAACCCCCTTGTTAACTTTTAATAGTAACACATTTATGTGGTTTTAGTCTATTTAACTCTGTCCTTCCCGTTGACCTATTTACACTAAAATCTATGCTGATACCATTACTCCGAGAGATATTTACTATAGTCTCGCAATAGTTGAATCCTTCATTTAGTACATGTAAACTGCGTAATCCCAATCTTCACACTTCTTTCAACAGCCAATAACCATTTAAAATAAGCAGGTATTTGATATGAAACGCCGAGATTTTATCAGAACCACTAGCATGGGTGCTGTAGCGGCTAGCGCAACAGCAAACGCCCCCATTGCAAACGCAAAAGCCACATTCAAATGGAAAATGGTAACAGC
>JAUXDP010000294.1 GCA_030618325.1 Methylococcaceae bacterium
TGGTGGGCTTTGTTGATTGGTTTTGTCGCACTAGTTATAGGGGTTATCGCATTGTTTAAAAGTGAATTGGGCAGTAGAAAAGTTGCCAGCTTTAAACTCAAAGCCCCTGGCATTAAACACATCTTTATCAAAATTTACTTAATCCAGATCATGCGTGTTTTAGGGCTTTCTTTAAAGCATGGTGTTAATTTGCTTGAGGCGCTGGAAATAGCCAAAGATGTGGCAAACAACCACATATTTCACAAATTTGTAGATGAACTTATTGACAATATCAATGATGGGAAAAAATTGGCATTAGGCTTTAATGAATCTGAATTTATTCCGCCCATGGTCAAACAAATGATCACGACAGGAGAAGAAACAGGTAATCTGGCACTAGTCAGTACCCGTATTGCCGATTATTTTCAAAAAGAATTAGAAAAACTGCTGAAATTTATTACAAAAGCAATTGAACCGATCATGTTGATCGTCATGGGGGTTGTCGTTGGTGTGTTGGTTAGCTCGTTAATACTACCGATTTTTAAATTATCTCATGCGGTACATTAATAGTACAAAGAAAGTAACTAATAATTTTAGTTATTAATTAATGACTCCCGCTTTAAAAATGTAAAAAATCAACTATACTTAGACCAGCTTCTATATAGGAAAACTAACATGCTCAAAGGTACAATGAAAAAACAAATAATGAAAGGGTTTACCCTTGTAGAATTGTTAATTGTGGTTATTATTCTGGCTATTTTAGCGGCGATCGTGGTACCTCAATTTGCCAGTTCTACCGATGATGCCAAAATATCGTCTTTGGATAGCACCCTCTCTAATTTGCGTAGTGCTTTGGATTTTTATTATCAACAACATAGTGGACGGTACCCAGGCTTATATTCAGAAACTGATGGTACGACACTCGCTGGCACTGCCGCCGCTAAAGTAACTGCTTTTAACGCACAATTAAGTTTATATACTGACGCTAATGGCAAAACTTCAACCTCAAAAACAGCCGTGTTTAAATACGGTCCATATTTGAAAAAACCAAATTTACCCGCTAACCCTGTGACAACTGTGGCTACGCTAGTAGCTATTGATACAGGAACGCTGGGTATGGTTGGTGACGGAGCCGGTGGTGGCTGGAAATTTGATGTAAAAACAGGTCAGTTTATCGCTAATGATACTAATACAGACCCAAGTGGTCTTGGATATGATAAACATTAATTAAGTTATCCATGTAATTATGTAGGTTGGGTAAAGCGATAGCGTGCCCAACAGCCGTGCTAACATTGCCAAATGTTGGGCACGTCGCTACTCGCTTCTTTGCCCAACCTACAAAAACCTATGCACTATCGGCGCATTCAACACCCCGGAGCTTGTTATTTTTTTACTCTGGTTACCTACCAGCGTCAACCCTTACTCACTCAAAAAAACATCGATCGCTTACGTTTAGCGTTCAAGCGCGAAATGCAAAATCGCCCCTTTAACATCGAAGCCATCGTTATTTTACCCGACCACCTGCACACTCTTTGGATTGAAAATGACAATGATTACTCTACTCGATGGAGTAATATTAAACGCTTTTTTAGCATAGGTTGTGAGCAATCATTATCCAAAATATCAAATTCTCGACAAAATAAACGCGAAAAGAATATTTGGCAACGTCGTTTTTGGGAACATACCATACGAGATCAGCAAGATTGGCAAAAACATATGGATTACATCCATTACAACCCGGTTAAACATGGCTATGTCGAAGCACCCGTTGATTGGCCATATAGTTCATTTAAGCAGAACGTCGCCAAAGGATGGTATCAAGAAGGTTGGGGAGTCAGTGAACCGGAAATAATCAAAGATATAGATTATGAATAAAGTACGCAGGCTAAAATCACAAGATAGTCTAAATGTAGGTTGGGCAAAGGAGCGAGTAGCGACGTGCCCAACAAAGCGATACAATCGAAACAATGACCGACATAAAATTTTTAATACCGCTCGGACAGCTCAAACTGAAACCCATAACTCATCTCGCTTAAATGTTGGGCACGGCGCTAACGCTTCTTTTCCCAACCTACGGTCAGCAATTACGAAAAAACAAAAATGTAGGTTGGGCAAAGCTTCCGCATCCCTGCTCACGCTCAAAACACATGGATGTGTTGAATGCAGATATGGCAGGAGAATTATCTGCCTTACCTACGTCCATGCAGGCAAAGCGCTAGCGTGCCCAACAAAATATCGCTACCAACAAGGCATAACTTATATTGAAATCATGATTGTGGTGCTTATCCTAGGCATTATTGCCGTAGTGGCAATGCCTAATTTAGCTTCAAATGATCATAGAAAACTGGATATAGCTGCGGAAGAAATTGTGCAGGCAATACGCTTTGCACGGATAGAAGCCATGCGTAGCGACATTTCATATGGCGTGTTTTTTAGTTCAAGCAGTGATATTGTCAAAGTCTATAGGCTACTATCGGAAGTGGCGACTTATGATGTTTATCATCCGGTTGATAAAAAATTCTACATATTGAATCTGAATACCGATAGCGCAACGGCTGGTGTCGATTTTCAAAGTTCTGGCCTTTATTTTGGTGGCTCTGGTAGCAATCGAGAGTATCTTAGCTTTAATACAAATGGTAACCCTATATATACAAATTTAGGTACAGATTATTTGCTGGATTCGGCCACCATTACCCTTGGATATGCAGGACAAACACGTGTGATTAGTGTGGGGCCAATGACTGGGCGTGTGACTGTTCAATGAAATTAATGAAAATATTTTTCCTCAAAACTTGCAACAAACAACACGGTTTTTCCTATGTTGAGGTGCTGGTGGCGATGTTTATCTTATCCATAGCCATTGTACCGGCGATGGAAGCGATTCAATCGGGTATTCAGGGTGCGGGCGTCCATGATTCATTGACTAGACAACATTACGCTATGATTAAGCGTATGGAGGAAGTGCAGGCAGATTCTTATGGAAATCTGTTGAGTTCGGCGCAAACAGCAGGCAATGCCACAACCCCTGGCAGTTACTCTGATCCAGGAGGTCAGACAGAACGGGTGCTGGTTTTTCTGGCTTTATATGATGCCGATGCCGACCCTTTTACCCTGGTTGATCCGGATAACGATGGCGATGGTGATGTTTATACCGGCGATACCTCAAATCTGTTATGGCTGCGTGTGGCGCTGGAAAACAGTGCGAAAAGCATGGAAACTCTGATTAGTCGATGAAACAGCAAGCTAATAAACAAAGCGGTTTAACTTTAATTGAATTACTGATTGCAGTCACCCTTGCTGGATTCTTAATCGCCGGTATGCAGGGATTGGTTGGACTGGCTCTAAATGCTGAAAGCAGCACCCGAGCAAGCAATGATAGTTTGCAACAAGGACGTTTTGCCATGCAGTTGATGGTTAAATCGGTACGAATGACCCGGCGATTAATGATTCCCTTGGCTGAGAATACCAATACTGCGTATAGCGAATCTGACCGTGATGTATTAGCGGTCACACTGGACCCCACACTGGATAGGGATAAAGATGGCTGGGCCGACGCCAATAATGATAAGGATTATCTGGATGTTAATAATAATGATTCACGGGATGCAGGTGAGCCGGAACGGATTGATGAAG
>JAUXDP010000256.1 GCA_030618325.1 Methylococcaceae bacterium
CGTCAGGAAAATGTTGCTCGGTTTAATAACGAACAAGAAACCCCTGGCTATGCGTTGTTACATTTGCGGGCAAAATACGAACCTTTTGTGGGGTTTGTTATTGGCGCGGGTGTAGAAAATGTTACCGACCAACAACATTTTGACCATTTAGGCGGTTCATATAGAGTGCGAAATAATCCAGATATCGCTCAAGGAAGCCGAATTCCGATGAATGGAAGGAATTTTTACGCCACTTTAGCTTATAAATGGTAAATGATAGAGTTATTCATCATAGTAACCCTTTTGTAGTAATCGTTTAGACCTTTCCCTCTCCCAAGTGGAGAGGGGGGTGAGGGCTAAAATTGTTCGGAAATTTGCTGCTGGATTTTTTCCGCCATGGCTTTGCGGTTTTCTGCATCACGGATAGGGCGGCCCACAACGATATAATCAGCGCCATTTTGAAAGGCTTGTTCGACGCTAACCACTCGCTTCTGATCGTCTTCAACTCGATTTTCTACTGGACGTACACCTGGCGTAATCACTAATAAGCGATGTTCTAATTCTTCTCTTATCATCGATACTTCCAGTCCTGATGATACGATGCCATCGCAACCGATAGCTAAAGCTCTTTTGGCTCGCGACAGTACCAGTTGTTTAACATCGCATTGAAATCCAAGGTCATCCAGGTCACCTCGGTCCAGGCTGGTTAATGCCGTCACTGCCAAAACTTTTAAATCGCCTTTTGACTCTGCTGCAGCTTCCATAACGGCATCATTGCCGTGAATGGTCGCTAAATCTATGCCTTTGCTACTTAAAGCTTTGATGGCACGACCAACAGTTTCTGGGACATCAAAGAATTTTAAATCTACAAATACTTTTTTATGCCGTTGTTTTAACCATTCAATAAAACCAAAATAATCACCCGACATGAAAAGTTCCATACCGACTTTGTAAAAGATCACCGAGTCGCCTAATTCTTCAACTAATTGTTTTGCTTCAGGAATGCTAGGTACATCCAAAGCCATAATCAGGCGCTCGTTAACGGGAATAGGTTTGTTAGATAGAAAAGATTCGCTCATATAATATAATAGTTAGTTATCGTGATAAATTAACATTCCACCCTTCTATATTATCAGAATTCAAGCAATGACAACGACACTGATACAGATGGCCTTGCTGATTAGCTTCGGCACCATTTGGCGATTTTTAAAACCTGCGGGTTTGCAGGCAGATCAAACGCGTCTGGTGTTAACTACAGTCGTTTATTACTTGTTGTTACCCGCCATGATATTGCATGTACTTTGGCAAGCGGAAATTGGTGTTCAGTCACTAAAATTTTCACAATTGGCAGTATTTAGTATCTTTTTTGGCATAACCACAATGTGGTTATGCGGAAGGCTTTTTAAAATTAACAATTTTCGTTTAGGGGCATTAGTTTTAGCGGCGAGCTTCCCTAATGTAACCTATTTGGGTTTACCTGTTCTAGAGCAAACATTTGGCCCTTGGGCACGATCCGTTGCCATTCAAATGGATTTATTTGCAGGATTACCTTTATTATTTACCGTAGGAATTTTGATTGCCCGACATTTCGGAACGCAGGGCGCAGAAAAAAAAAAGCCAATCTATACTTTTCTGAATACGCCACCTTTTTGGGCAGCAGCAGTAGCAGTTTCAATGAACTTGATGCAGATATCTGAACCTTCCTGGCTTTCAGGCGTATTGCAAAGACTTGCTGGCGGAGTAGTTCCTCTAATGTTGTTTTCTTTGGGACTGGCGCTCAATTGGCAGGCCATTTCTATTAGAAACTTGCCTTATGCGATTCCCGTAATTGTTATCAAAATGCTGTTAATGCCTTTGTTTGCAATATGGTTAAACAGTTACCTAGATATTAAAGGAGAGGCCAAAACAGCGGCCTTGTTGGAAACGGCAATGCCCAGTATGGTATTAGGTATTGTTTTTTGCGATCGTTATCGTTTGGATGCTTCTCTCTATGCTATGGTGGTTACCGTAACAACCGTCTTGAGCTTAGTAATATTACCTTTTTGGTACAGGGTTATGCAATGAGTTTCAAGATAGAAATATTTTCCCAGGGGGAAGAATTAGTCACTGGCCAGATAACCGACACCAATGCTACTTGGCTATCAGAAAAGTTAATTCAGATGGGGTTTACCGTAACTCGTCACACAACGGTGGGTGATAAGTTGGAAGATTTGGTCGGGTTACTTCGGGAAATTGCTGAACGGGCAGATTGTTGTATTTGCACGGGTGGCTTAGGGCCGACTGTTGACGATCTAACCGCTGAGGCAGTAGCCAAAGCATTTGCAAAGCCTCTGGAATTTGATCCTGTAGCATATCAGCAAATGGCTGAATATTTTAGACAACGCGGCCGGACCATGCCGGAATCGAATCGAAAACAGGCGATGTTACCTAAAGATTCGATCCGTTTAGATAATGAATGGGGAACAGCTCCTGGGTTTGCCTTAAAATCAGGACAGTGCCAGTTTGCTTTTGTGCCAGGCGTGCCGTCTGAGATGAAACAGATGTTTAGGGAAAAAATTACCCCGCTAGTGTTAACGCCCTTTAAAACACAACCCTGGAAATTGAGGACCATTAAAACCATTGGGTTGGGTGAGTCAGATATTCAGGCATGTCTGGATACATTGGTTTTCCCCGGAGCAGTGCAACTCGGTTTTCGAGCTGGTAGTGGGGAAGTACAAACCAAACTGCTTTTCCCGCCGGACTTTCCTGAAACAGAAATGAACAATTTCACCCATGCAGTGGCGAAACAAATTGGCGATCCTGTGTTTGCAATAGATAGACAGGACAAGCAAAAAAGAAGTATCGCATCAGTGCTTGGGGAAGTGTTACATAACCAACAACACACCCTGTGTATTCTGGAAACAATCAGTCAGGGCTTGATGGCGGCAAAATGTTTAGGAATGGAAAGCTTGAGTGAATCCATGTTTGCAGCTAGTTCAGAACAAATTTGTACGAAATTAAATATTGAAGCACAGGAAGATTTGTTGGTGACAGCGAGTGAAATTGCAGAAGTGTATAGAGCTGAATGCGGAACGGACTATGCATTGGTACAACTGTGCAATAAAGAGGCTGTTGATTCTGCAGACCAAAAACAAAGCGTCCAGTTGTATAATGCGTTGGCTACATCCACTGACACTGTAACTCAACTCAATCGTGTTAGTGGCACCATTAAACGCAAACAAAATCAGGCAGCGCTACTCGGTCTGGATTTTTTGAGACGTTATTTACAGAACAATATAAAAGGAAGCTAAAACAGGTATGCCATTAATTAAATTATCCAAGGTTTCAATTGCATTCGGCACCCATGATTTGCTCGATAAATCAGATTTTCAGTTAAATGTCGGAGAGCGGGTTGGTTTGTTGGGTCGTAATGGTGAAGGCAAATCTACCTTGATGAAAATTATTGCCGGTGACATTCATGCCGACGATGGGGAAATCCGGCGAAGATCAGGGCTTAAGTTGGCTCTTCTGGATCAAT
Organism: Methylococcaceae bacterium; assembly: GCA_030618325.1. Taxonomy (GTDB): domain Bacteria; phylum Pseudomonadota; class Gammaproteobacteria; order Methylococcales; family Methylomonadaceae; genus JALSJK01. Next base: position 3,497 of record JAUXDP010000256.1, read on the forward strand.
CTCTGGAACTTTCTAATACCGATAGTATTTATGATGTTGTTGCAGGAGGATTAGGTGAAGTCGGTGTATGGATCAAGCGTTACCATGCCTTGTCGATAGCGATGGATGGCGAGGATGAAAAGGCATTAACAGAACTGGGTCATTTGCAGCACAAGCTGGAAGAACATCATGGCTGGCAATTGCAACAACGAGTTGAAACGGTGCTGAGTCGCTTGAATTTACCCGGGGAATTATCGGTTGCCAGTTTATCCGGTGGTTGGAAAAGACGTGTTGCGTTGGCAAAGGCATTAGTTATTGAGCCGGATTTATTGTTATTAGATGAGCCGACTAATCATCTTGATTTGGAAAGCATCGCTTGGCTTGAAGAACAATTATTAAACTATCAAGGTGCCGTACTTTTTGTAACTCATGATCGGGTTTTTTTGCAAAAACTGGCGACCCGAATAGTCGACCTTGATCGTGGCCAGCTGGTGTCATGGCCTGGGAATTATGCGGATTATTTACGCCGGAAAGCGGCGGCACTTGAAGATGAAGCGAATCAGAATGCCGAATTCGATAAAAAACTGGCTCAAGAGGAAGTCTGGATTAGGCAAGGGATTAAAGCTAGGCGGACTCGGAATGAAGGTCGGGTCAGAGCATTAAAAAAGTTACGTGTAGAAAGATCAGAAAGACGGAATTCTGTGGGAACATCCAAGTTGGCTCTGGAGCGAGGGGAATCTTCAGGGAAAAAAGTTATAGAAGTCAAAAATATTAGTTTTTCCTATCAGGATAATGTGGTTGTTACTGATTTTTCTACCAACATCCAGCGCGGAGATAAAATTGGTCTTATTGGTCCGAATGGTGTGGGAAAAACCACTTTACTAAAACTATTACTGAAAGAATTGCAACCAGATTCAGGAACGG
>JAUXDP010000313.1 GCA_030618325.1 Methylococcaceae bacterium
TTGTTGCAGCACTACTAGCAGGTGTGCGGGCAACAAAGAGTGAGCCAACAGAGGGGCTTCGTGAGCTTTAGAAGCGAGGATATTTTATATCCTCACTCCTGTTAGAGCTCACAAGTTTCTATATTTTGTGGTAAATATCCGCCCCGTCTTTAAGGAATTCCTTGGATTTTTCATCCATCCCAGCTTGTAATGCTTCTTGATCCTTGATACCTTTTTCTGCTGCATAATCTCTTACATCCTGGCTGATTTTCATCGAGCAGAAATGAGGGCCGCACATAGAGCAGAAATGAGCTACTTTTGCAGAGTCTTTTGGCAATGTTTCATCATGAAAAGAGCGAGCTTTTTCCGGGTCAAGTCCCAAATTAAATTGATCTTCCCAACGGAACTCAAATCGTGCTTTGGACATAGCATTATCACGAGCCTGAGCGCCAGGGTGGCCTTTTGCTAAGTCTCCGGCATGGGCTGCTACTTTATAGGTGACTATGCCTTCGCGAACATCTTCTTTATTGGGCAGACCCAAATGTTCTTTCTGGGTTACGTAACACAACATCGCGCACCCATACCATCCGATATTAGCAGCGCCAATGGCGGAAGTAATATGGTCATAACCTGGTGCAATGTCTGTGGTTAGAGGTCCTAGGGTATAAAAAGGCGCTTCATCACAATCTTCCAGTTGTTTTTCCATGTTGATTTTGATCATATGCAAGGGCACATGTCCTGGTCCTTCAATCATGGTCTGGACATCGTGTTTCCAGGCTACTTGGGTTAATTCTCCCAGGGTTTCCAATTCGCCAAATTGCGCTTCATCATTGGCATCTGCAATTGATCCAGGCCTTAAACCATCTCCCAAAGAAAAGGAAACGTCATAGGCCTTCATGATTTCACAGATTTCTTCGAAATTTGTATACAGGAAGCTTTCCGTATGATGGGCTAAACACCACTTCGCCATTATTGAACCACCACGTGAAACGATACCGGTCAATCTTTTAGCTGTCAGAGGTACATGATGTAAGCGCACGCCAGCATGGATGGTAAAGTAATCCACGCCTTGTTCAGCTTGTTCAATCAGGGTATCACGGTATATTTCCCAGGTTAATTCTTCCGCTTTACCGTTAACTTTTTCCAGGGCTTGATAGATAGGGACAGTACCTATCGGAACCGGTGAATTGCGAAGTAACCACTCACGGGTTTCATGGATGTTTTTACCGGTTGATAAGTCCATGATGGTATCGCCGCCCCAACGTATACCCCAGAGCATTTTTTCAACTTCTTCATCAATGGAAGAGGTGACAGCAGAATTGCCTAAATTACCATTGACTTTAATCAGAAAATTACGGCCAATAATCATTGGCTCCAGTTCGGGGTGGTTAATATTCGCTGGAATAATGGCCCGCCCCCTGGCGACTTCATCTCTAACAAATTCAGGCGTTATTTCTGCTGGAATTTCCGCACCAAAACTCTGTCCAGGATGCTGATTTTTAAACAACTCGCGCATTTCTTCCATATTTTGATTTTCACGAATGGAAATAAATTCCATTTCCGGAGTGATAATGCCCTGCCGAGCATAGTGCATCTGGCTAACATTGGCGCCTGCCTTTGCCCTCCTGGGCGTACGGATATGCTCGAATCGTAAATGTTCGGTTGTTTGATCTTCTAGTCGTTCCCTGCCAAATTGTGAACTTGGGCCAGATAATAATTCAGTATCGCCGCGTTCTGTTATCCATGTTTTTCTAATGGCAGCCAATCCTTTTTGCAGATCTACTGGAATATTGGGGTCAGTGTATACGCCGGAGGTATCGTACACATAAACTGGACCATTCTTTTCTGCGCCAAAACTGGCAGGGGTATCAGACAGGTTGATTTTTCTCATCGGAACCTGAATGTCAGGTCGACTGCCTTGAATATAAATTTTTTCAGATGCAGGGTATGAGTCAATTTTGACACTACTGCCTGAGGTTGATGGAATTTCTTTACGGATAGCGCTCATGCTCATCTCCAAAAAACAAAGTTACAAAGCGCAGAAAAGATGGGCTTTCCTACGCCGGTGTTAGCCGGAATCAGGTTCAAAGGGTTTTTCTCAGCTTAAAATAACTAATAATAAGCACCCCTAGCCTTTGGGACTGAATAAAGTAAAGGATATTAACTTGGATTGCAAGTTTAAAGCTAAAAAATAAGTTGCTTTTGAGTTCTTATGCAAGCTCTTGATATCACGGCATTTGCAATAGAAATTTACTAAACCTGTCAGGGAAGCAAGCAGTTTGAAAGTGTTATGAAAACCAATATCTTATGCTATGAATTTGCATTCGACGGATTTTTTCAGCATAAAAATCAAGCTATTTTGTTGGAGTTATAAAACAATGCTTTTTTTTATTAGCAATGTTAAAATTTACGGATCATTTCACCTCAAGATAATTATTGTCAATAATACGGATGTCAGTAGATCCACAGTACATTTCTTCTCAACGACCTGTTCTTGAACTTAAAAGTAGTTCTTTTACTGTGCCTTTATTGGTTTTGAC
>JAUXDP010000217.1 GCA_030618325.1 Methylococcaceae bacterium
TATTTTCTTTAGAAGATAGTTTTTCGACTTTAACCAGTGATGTCCCAGGAAAACTTGTCATTATTGGCGAGCAATGGCCTGAAGACAGACAAATTCAGCTCATTGTTGCGGGCGCTTCAGGATATAGTGAAAATGTAACCGACAGCGATTTATTAGGTAGGATTATCAATAAGGTTGCTGATGGTGAAGTGTGGATTCAACGGCATCTGATTCCGAGTATTATTAAGACGTTAGTTGCCAATAAAATCGATCCAAAGTCTTTGCTTGATGCTGAACAAATTACTGCTAAAAAAATATCGTTGTTAAAAGCGCTGACTGATCGCGAAAAGCAAGTCGCCACCATGGTTTTTCATGGCAATCCCACAAAAAAAATCGCAGGCAAGCTTTTTATCACAGAACGGACAGTTAAAGCCCATCTCAGCTCAATTTTCAGAAAACTAGATGTTCCTGACCGAGTTCATTTGGCAATTTATTTAAGAGGCATAACTTAGTAGCTGCCTGGTATACCTCGTACGCCTTCAAAATTGCTTAGTTGATTAGCCTGCTAATCCTGCACGAGAGCCTTGTAACTATCCATTTTTCAACAGCCCCTCCAAAAAATTGGAGTACTGAAAAAATTCATAAAAAAAGGCAGCCGAAATCGACTGCCTTTTCTATAACAAACAAAGTAAAAAATCTTATACTTTCTCTTTGATTCGCGCCGCTTTACCAGCCAAATTACGTAAATAATAAAGTTTTGCACGACGCACATCACCGCGACGTTTAACTTCTATCGAATTAATTATTGGGCTATGTGTCTGAAAAACACGCTCAACACCTTCACCATAAGAAATTTTTCTTACTGTAAAAGCAGAATTCAAACCACGATTACGTTTTGCAATCACAATACCTTCAAAAGCCTGTAATCTTTCCCGGGTACCTTCTTTAACCTTGACTTGCACTAAAACAGTGTCACCCGGATTAAAATCAGGCACATCTTTTTTAAGCTGTGCTGCTTCTATTTCATCAATTATATTGCTCATTTCAACACCCTATTTAATCATCTAATTCAGTTTTAAATTCTTCAAGCAGATCCTGCTGCTCTTTGTTTAATCTTTTGCTTTGTAATAAATCCGGCCTTTTCAGCCAGGTCTTACCCAAAGACTGCTTTAATCGCCATCTGGCTATCTCAGCATGGTTACCACTCAATAAAACGTCTGGAACCTGTTTTTCGTTTATATTCTCGGGCCTGGTATAGTGTGGACAATCCAACAAACCATCAACGTGAGAGTCCTGCTTTGCCGAATCTTCAGTACCCAGCACTCCAGGCACCAACCGAGAAACAGCATCGATTACCACTAAAGCTGCTAGCTCACCACCACTTATAACAAAATCACCCAGAGACCATTCCTCGTCACAGTAGGATTCAATAAACCGTTCGTCTATGCCTTCATACCGCCCAGCAATTAAAATCAACCGCTCCAATTTACTGGCTTGGTAAAGCAAATCTTGGGAAATAGGTTTCCCCTGTGGACTTAAATAAACTACTTTTGCAGATCCGCTACCGGAAATTTTAGCCTGTTCAAGTGCTTCTCGAAGAGGCTCATACTTCATCACCATTCCAGGACCACCACCATACGGGCGATCATCAACGGTATGATGATTATCCTGCGTATAATTGCGAGGATTCCAAACTGACAGCTCTACTATGCCTTTTTCAATAGCTCTACCGGTCACTCCACAACTTGCTGCAGAAGTGAGCATATCTGGAAATAAGGAAATGACATCGAACCGCATGTATACCGATTAAAATTCCGGATCCCATTCAACGACCATCACGCCCGCTTCAAGATCAACGTTAATTATGGTCTGATTCTGCAAAAATGGAATCAGTCGTTCCCTCTCCCCTACAACAAATAGCACATCATTAGCGCCGGTCTCAATTAAGTGATCAACAACACCTAAATTAATACCCGTTGTAGTTTCAACCTTCAAACCAACAAGATCAGACCAATAATATTCGTTTTGTTCAGTTGGCGGTAATTGACTGGCATTAATTAAAACGTCCCAGCCCGTTAATAATTCCGCATCACACCTATTATTTATGCCTTCCAGGCAAGCTACAATTGCTTTACCTTGCGTGCGTCCTGTGATGACATTTACCGCTTTGCTTTGCTCGCCCTTTTGTAAAACCCAGGGAGAATAATCCAGTATATTTTCTCGATCCTCCGTGTAGGAAAAAACTTTCACCCACCCTTTGATACCAAAAACACCAGAAATTTTCCCTATTAATAGGTGCTGTTCAGGCAAAGCTTACGCAGCAGCTTCAGCTTCTTGTGCTATTGCTTCTTTTTTTCTGTCTTTAATTAGCCTAATAACGCGCTCACTAGGTTGTGCACCAACTGAGCGCCAATATTCGACACGTTCAAGATCAAGACGCAGCCTTTCTTCATTGCCACGCGCATTTGGATTAAAAAAACCTAACCGTTCAAGATATCGACCATCACGGCTGACTCTACTATCTGCAGCCACAATGTGGTAAAAAGGCCGATCTTTCTGTCCACCTCTAGCAAGACGAATGACTACCATTAACTATCCTCAATTCAAATATAAATAAACCAAACTATTTTACGCTATTTTTTTCATATGTGAAGCATTTTTATATAAAACATACCTCACATCTCTTAGAACCTGTTCAAGACCGTCACGAGCGACGACTATCAGTTGCGGACGGGCGGAGCGCAGAAACCGGAGTTTACATGGAGTAAATGAGGATTTCGAGCACCGCCCAACCGCAAATGGCAGTGGCGCAGTAGATTTTGAACAGGTTCTTACATTGGCATACCGCCACGCATATTAGCCTTCATGCCCCGCATCATATTAGCCATATTTCCTTTCTTGAATTTTTTCATCATCTTGGCCATCATTTTATGTTGCTTCAAAATTCGATTAACATCCTGCAGTTCTTGACCACAACCCGCTGCAATACGTTTTTTTCGATTGCCTTTAATCAAATCTGGATAACGTTTTTCCTGAGCTGTCATTGAATTAATGACCCCAATCTGACGCGCTAACTCCTTATCGTTAACTTTATCTTTCATATTCTTTGGCACATCGCCCATGCCGGGTAATTTCTCCATCATTGCACCCACACCACCCATTTTTTGCATTTGTTCTAACTGCTCGCGCAAATCTTCCAGATCAAAGCCTTTGCCTTTTTGTATTTTCCTGGCAAGTTTTTCGGCCTTTTCCTTATCCGCTTTTTGTTCGATCTCTTCGATCAAACTCAGCATATCGCCCATACCTAAAATTCGGGAAGCGATACGGTCAGGATGAAATAGCTCCAAGGCATCGGTTGTTTCACCCATACCGATGAATTTAATGGGCTTGCCGGTAATATGTCGAATAGACAAAGCCGCTCCGCCACGTGCATCACCATCTGCTTTGGTAAGAACCACACCCGTCAACGGTAAAGCTTCATCAAAAGCCTTTGCCGTATTTGCAGCATCCTGCCCGGTCATGCTATCGACAACAAATAATGTTTCTATAGGTTTGATTGCCGCATGTAATGCTTTAATCTCCGACATCATATCTTCGTCAATATGCAAACGACCCGCCGTATCGACTATGACAACATCGAGAAATTTTTTCTTGGCAGCATCTATTGCATTGTTGGCAATATCAACCGGGTTTTGCGAAACATCACTGGGGAAAAACTCTAATGAGAGATCATTAGCCAACGTTTCTAGTTGTTTTATGGCAGCTGGGCGATAAATATCAGCACTCACCACGCCTACTTTTTTCTTTTGAGTGGTTTGCAGCCAACGGCCCAATTTCGCCACAGTCGTAGTTTTACCGGCCCCTTGCAGGCCTGCCATCAAGATAATAGCCGGTGGATTAGCCTTAAGGTTAAGACCTTCGTTGGCCTCCCCCATCACCTTGACTAGTTCGGTTTGAACCACTTTTATCATTGCCTGACCTGGATTAAGGCTGGTCTGCACCTCCTTCCCCAAGGCTCGCTCTTTGACTTGATCGATAAACGCGGTTACTACTGGCAAGGCAACATCTGCCTCCAGTAATGCCATGCGCACCTCGCGCATGGTTTCTTTAATATTTTCCTCAGTCAACCGCCCCTGGCCTTTGAGGTTTTTTAGGGTTTTACCTAATCGTTCGGATAAATTATCAAACATGGTTCTGTTATATTTTCTGAAATTACTTTATTTTCTATGTGTATGGTTTGCAGTGATCTAATGTTTAATCCACAACCTTCACAACCTTGTCATTTTTAAAATTAACCACCAGCCTATCGCCCCAACTAGATTTCCAATAAGTCCAGTTGTCATAACTTAAACTTGGGGTAGCATGACTCGGTGGATAACCCATAGCGGCTATGACTGCATCCTTACGCATTCCAACCCCCGCAATACCCTTTTCTATATTTGCTCTTTCTTTTCTGGTGAATTTAGCCAGATTAACTTTTTGCTGCTTAAACAATTTATCAAAATAAAAATAAGCATCTCCGCCCACGTGCTTAGGATTATTTTTGACTATCAAATCATGTTTAAAATCTACGATATTAACTTTGATAACCTTTCTATTAATATCAAGCAAAGTTACTTTTGAATTGATAGGTAATAAAGTCCCTGTTCGATAATTCGTGGTACGAAAATGTCCTTTTTCAAACTGCAAGGCAAACTGAGTATAATAAACCCCACCCATCTGGATGTTTCCTGGTAATACCTCTGGCTGCCTACCCATCTTATTACAGGAGGTCAAAAATAACACAGAGAACAAAAACATCACTTGCAGAGAAAACTTTTTCATAACACCACTCCTATTCAACATTATATTTGTCTACATTCGCCATCAGATAATAAACACCGGAAAATAATAACCCCATTCCGATACTGATAAAAATCAGCTCTTTACTTAAGGAAATAACCCAAAGAGATGTGATTAATTCCACTGTAATCAAAGCAATCAAAATCAAGGCAATAGTTTTGCTGTTTAACCGCGAACAAAAAATTGCTCCAAAAGGTGCCCCCATAATAACAACAGGAACTGCTGCTAACCAATAATTTTGTATCGTTGACGTAAAATCTCCCAAGTACAAAGCATGCAGCGCAAAACCAACAGCAGCATTAATAGCCATTAGTATCACCGAAGTGGGCGTTGCCACTGACTCTTTAATTCTAAACAGCAACACCATCACTGAAAAACAAATAATATCAATGCCATTTCCTACCAAACCAGACATGACACCACCAACAAACCCGGCGCTGAGTAAAATTAGTTTTTCCTGAGACTTAAAATTGTGTACGCCTTCATTATAACATCGGTTTTTTAGCCTTAATATCGCTAAAGTCACTGCAAAACTGCTGACCATCGCGGTAAATGACATTTTAATCAGTTCCGGGGCAAGCATAGACGCCAAAAACACAGAACTTAAAATAATTCCAGGTACACCACCAATACTGGCCCAAAACAGCATCCGCCACTGCACTTTAATACGCAATAAAATAATAGTTATAGAAGCAGCCGTCATCCC
>JAUXDP010000231.1 GCA_030618325.1 Methylococcaceae bacterium
CGTAATATCTGGGTGATATGCTCTTCATCACTCTTATGTACCACAACAAGAAATTCATCTTCGACCTTTAATTCCACCTCATCAAGTTCGATCAATTCCGGTGGCGGTGGATTTAATAACTCATAATGCCCCAGCTTTTCCAGCCAGATCGGATGAATAGGTGTTGGTGACACTTTTACACCTGCGATAAATTTCCCTCTGGCTTCCTTCCCTATGAGTAAATCATAGCCTGCGACATGATCAGTATAAAAACCAACCTCACTTAGCCCATCAAGCTCAATGGGTATTAAGCCAAACAATGAATAGTTGACATAATAATGGCCATTTTCTTTGCGCTTTAAATCCAATGTTTGTTCTGAGACGGTAGCCAGATAGTGATCGGCTGATTGTTGCTCTATATCCAGTTTCCCCATTACACCCATATAGACGCCGCTAAAATCGGATGCTATTGTTCGTGGTTCGAGTTTATTTTTTGCAAAATGTTTGCCTGTTTTTACTTCCCAAGCACGCTGCAATAACTCATTCGCGATCTTTCCAGATTGTGCTGATTCTGTGTTGGCTAACACTACCACACCCAGTTTGGATGTGCGCGCAACTACAATATGTGCGCGATGTGCGATGGTTCCGCCACCATGTGCGTACACCGGCTCGATGCCTGCGAGGGGCGCTTCATCAATAAACCAGGCGAGACCTATTTTATTACCTATATCTAATGGTACATCGGTATTTTGCTGAATGAGCATTTCTTCTAGCGAACTGGGTTTTAATATCTGATTACCCGCTATTTTGCCTTTGGCATTAACCAGCATCGCCAAACGGCTGAGTTCTTCCACGGATGTATTTAGCCCACCAGCAGGAAGATCATTTAATGGAATTTCTGTAATTAACCTTCCTTTAGCATATGCTTTTGATGCTCTCGCGCCTACCAATGGACGTTCAAAATGCGAATCAGTCATTCCCATTGGCTGCAATATGTTTTCATCCATAAAATCTGCATAGGGCATGCCTACAATTTTCTGGATCGCATCACCTAATAAAGTGACGCCCAAGTTAGAATATGCCATTATGGTGTTCGGCGCATAGGCCACATATTCGTCTTTTATGTTATCGACCCGCACACTAAATGCCACTGGTTTATCTGACCACATTTCATCGACCCAATCACCCGGCAAACCAGAATGATGCGTCATAATGGTGCGCGGGGTAATACCGTTGGTATCGCCAAAATGAGAATGAATACTGAATTGGGGTAAATACTTAACTAAGGGCTGATCAATATCGAGCTTACCCTGCTCCCGGAGCTGCATGGCAGCCATAGCGTTAAATATTTTGGAGATGGAGCCCGCTCGATAACGCGTTTGAGGCGTAGCTTTTACATTATTTTCCCTGTCTGCATAGCCAAAACCCTCTTGCCAGATTATTTTCTGGTCATCGACCAAGACAACGCTTAAGCCGACAATATCACGCTGCTCCATTTGATCTTTGATATACCAGCGCATGTACTCTTTAGTATAACTATAATCTCCAGGTTCTATGCTCTCAGGCATCTTCGGGGGAATACTGGAACAGCCGCCAAGCAAGGTAGCTAGGGCAATAATAAAAATAGTGTTAGATCTACTTATCAAGGGATGAGCAAACATTTGACTGGCCGGTAATCAATGAATTCGGGATGATCATTGTATCAGTGTCCTGATCACAACAGGCCCCATTCTGTTTCTCGGTTCCCCCCAATTAGCTTCTTTATAATGAGCCATTTTGTGATATCCGCACTATATCCCTTCGCCTTCTGTGTTGGGTTTTAATATATAATCTATGCACTCTATAAAAGTAACTATAATTACTCTATCCCTTACCTACAGGAGATCAGTATGTTGGAGTACGATGAAAAACGTAATTTTATTCGCATGAGCGTGAATTGTGAGATCAATTATAAATTGACCGATTCCGATCAGACCTACCAGGGACGCTGCACATCATTAAGTGGTGCGGGACTGGCCTTCATCTCTGACCGCGAATTTGAGCAAGGGAAAAGTATGGAAGTCAATGTTATCCCGGAGAATTCAATAACACCGCCTATGACTGCTTATGTTGAAATAGTCAGAAGTATCAAGCTCGATTCTGGCCAATATGAAATAGGCGCACAAATTAAGAGCATCAAAAACACCTAACTCTCATTCTATTCACATGTACACAATCACCAAGGAGGTTTATTTTTGTTACGGCCACCGGCTGATGAATCATCCAGGGAAATGCCGGAACTTACATGGTCATAGCGTAAAAGCCTCAATCACCATTATGGCCGATCAGCTCAATGATCAAGGGATGGTGTGTGATTTTGCAGATATAAAAGATTGTGCGGAGAAATATATCGATCAGCAATTGGATCATAATTTCCTACTCCACAAAGACGATGCCATTATTCCTATATTAGAACAACAGAACGAACGCTTTCTAGCGCTGGACGAGCACCCAACAGCTGAAGTATTAGCCAAAATGATTTTTCAGCATTTAAAAAGTGCTGGCTTCCAAGTCGATCAAGTGGCTTTGTGGGAAACCGCAAGTGCCAGTGCGTGTTACCGGGAAGATTCGCCCTCATTATGAGCCAAGTCAACCTAGTCAATAAGTCATTTTGTCTGGAGCAGATCTGCGAGAGTAACTATCTCAAATTTTTGCGTTTGATTCCTGATCTTTACCAAATTAAAACATCCGCAATTGGCCTGTTTCCCAACAAGCCGTCTTTACATCTTAAAATTATCGAACGCACTGCCTATACCTTAACTGTTCAATTAACTCATTGTTTTATGGATACACCGGATGAGCTTATCGAACCTGCAGTAAAGATTCGGCTTTATGTTGATGCTAAATTAGCCGAAGTATTGCGCGACCATTCCCGCACCGATGTTTTTAAAGCCATTTCCGATGCAGGACAAAGTAAAAAAATCATGGACTATAAGTGGTCGTTGAATTATTTCTTAGGTAAGTGGCTGGATTACTGCTTACAAACGGATTATCGGTTTGAAACCAATATTGAAGAAATTGCCTGATAGACCGGTGACCGGTGTTACAAACTGGCTTGAAGATAGTCCATAAATCCAACCACTTGCCGTGGCACATATTTGCGGCTTGGATAGACTAACTGTAACCCCGTTTTTTCATTATCGCTATCTTGAAAGCCAAGTACAAAATCATTAAGTACAGTTTGTAAATGCCCCATCTCAATATCGCGTTGTACATCCCAAATTGATTTATAAGCTATTCCCCTGCCAGCCAAAGCCCAATAACGAATAATTGCGCCATCATTACTAATAAATGCAGGGTTAATTTTGATGGTTTGACGACCCTCTTCAGAATGAAAGTGCCATTCATTTAATGGCTCTCCAAACCGTTCCATAACTAGGCACTGGTGTTGTCTCAAGTCTTCAGGTTGAAAGGGTATGCCGTGCTTTTCGAGGTAAACCGGCGAAGCAACCAATACGCGGTGATTATTGGCAAGGATACGAACGATCAAATTGCTGTCGGGTAAATTTCCATAGCGAATGCCCAAATCATAGCCATTTTCGACCAAATTAACTATACCGTCGGTGAGGTACAAATAAGGTGTTACATCAGGATGTAGATTAACAAATTCAGACAGCGCGGGGGCAACATACTGCCGTCCAAAATCAGAGGGGGCAGTTACGCGTAGCCGACCGGATAGGGTTTTATTATCATTTTGCAAAAGTGATTCCGCACTTTCTACTTCTGCTAATACTCGTAGGCAGGCCTCATAAAAACGTTGCCCTGCATCGGTTAACGAAATTTTGCGCGTGGTACGGTTTAAAAGCCGGGTATTGTAATGTAGCTCTAAAGCATTGATACGTGCCGTCATACTTGCAGGAGATAACCCGATCTGCCGACCTGCAGAAGCCAGCCCGCCTGCTTTAACGACACGTACAAACAATTCCATGTTATCTATTTTGGCCATATTCTTCAGTTTTTATGAAAAATTATTTCAGTTTTTGAGTAATTATCATTATTTATCGAAAGTATTAAACTGTCTACCTATATTCAGACAGAAGAAAATGAAAATAGCAATCAACCATGTATTGATACAAACCGCAGATATTGAGGGGATGATTCAGTTTTTTGAGCAATCGCTAAATTTAGAGAATGGCTATCGACCGCCCTTTAATTTTCCGGGAGCCTGGTTATGGGGCGATGATAAACCTCTGATACACCTGAGTGAAATCAGTCTCGTTGACAAAGAGCAATGGGATTATCTCGGAAGCCAAAAAGTTGCGTCTGAAATGGGCACTGGAACAATTGATCATATTGCTTTCAGTGGTAGCGATTATCAGGAACTGATAGAACGCCTGAAACACTATAAAATGGAGTATTTTGAAAGAACGGTGCCGTTAACAGGCGAATATCAGGTTTTTGTAAAAGGCCCTGAAGGGCTGAGAATAGAAATCCAGTTTGATGAGCAACAAATCACCCAATTGAGGACAGAAAAATGAGAGCCATCGGTTTATATCAATATTTACCCATTGAAGATAAGAACAGCCTTCAAGATATTGAAGTACCCACGCCAGAAGCCTCCGACCATGACTTGCTGGTAGCGGTAAAAGCAATATCCGTTAATCCCGTGGATACTAAAATCCGCGCACCGAAAGATCAAACTGAAACGGTACCGCGCATATTGGGTTGGGATGCTGTCGGCGAAGTGGTTGCCATAGGATCAAAAGTTAAACATTTTGCAGTGGGTGATCAGGTCTATTATGCCGGTGATATTACTCGTTCAGGATCAAACAGTGAATTTCAACTGGTCGATGAACGTATTGTTGGTAAAAAACCTGCGTCCCTATCTTTTGCCGAAGCTGCTGCCTTGCCTCTCACCAGCATTACTGCCTGGGAAGCACTGTTCGAGCGGTTAGGAATTTCTAGTCAAGGGGACGATGCTGACAAGACTATCTTGATTATTGGTGGAGCAGGCGGAGTTGGATCAATCACCATTCAGCTGGCAAGTAAAATTGCCAAATTAAATGTTATTGCGACCGCCTCAAGAGATGAGTCGCGAGACTGGTGTTTGAAGCTGGGCGCCAAAAGTGTCGTTAACCATCACAAACCTTTAAATGAAGAACTTGTAAAGCTCGGTATTCCTCATGTGGACTATATCCTTTG
>JAUXDP010000044.1 GCA_030618325.1 Methylococcaceae bacterium
GCCCCCTTTTTTTATCAAAAATCCCCCTTTTCAGAGCAGGCAATGGCCTTGGCCCATTATAGGCCACTTGTCCTGTTACCTGAGTGTGATTGAATGCTACATAATCAATAAATGCCTCCCACGCTTAAGTCGGCACCAACGTCGGGTTGTCCGGTGTTAGCCTGAGCATTTCGGCAATGGGGATTCGGGTTCGGCTCACTTGCATTTTTCCGCCACAGCACGCGCAGATCATCTGGGGACGCTGTCGAAGGCCTATCTTCGCCAGCATCTTTTTGGGATCAAGTTTGCCCAGCGGTGTTTTTCAAGATCGTTAGGGTCGAAAATACTACTGTGGCTTGTTTATGACTAATGATATTTTGAGGTATAAGTATTTACCGTTCAATGAAGGATCTACTTGCATAATTAGTGAAGGGACCATGAAATTTTCATCACCTGATGAGTTTAATGACCCATTCGATTACTCACCAGATATTGATGTTAAAAAAGTGTGGAATATTTCTTTAATCATAAAGACCTATTGATACGTGTGGGTGATTCACTGGGATATTCTCCTGCCCAGCGTATTCAAAATAAAAATAGAATGTTAAAGCGTGTGGAGAGTGCAACGTCAGAACCAAATTATGGCCAGCAGATTGCTGAAAATATCGGTATATGTTCTCTATCAAGAGAGCCTTTAAATTTGCTAATGTGGGCTCACTATGCAAAGAATCATACTGGTTTTGTTGTAGAGTTTAGTATTCCACAAACTGGCATAAGTTCGGATAAGGAAGCCAATGATTATATGCTTAAATGGTTGTTTCCATTTAAAGTTGTTTATTCATCCAATAAACCAATTATAAATCCTCTTGACAGCCAAGAAGTAAACATGGAAAGACAGTTCCTTGTCAAAGGAGGCGATTGGGAATATGAGGAAGAAGAGAGAGTCATAGATTATACGAGGTTATGGTATTCATACTTTCGATAGAAAAAGAGTTCTTAAATCTGTTATTGCAGGTATGAGGATGATTCATGACAATTTTATAAAGTTAAAATCAATTGTTACTGCTACGAATAGTGAACTTAATATGGATGTTCAGTTATTCAGAATTGAAGCGGTAAAAAGTGAATTCGCATTATCCGTTCCAGGACGCACTGATCTAATTCCAAAATCATGTCAATCAGCATTGAAAATTTTTCACATGTCACGTCGAATAGTTTCCACATGGTATGTAGGTTAATTTGTTTGTAACCCTAATTTCCGGTGCATAAATCGATAAGAATCGTATAAACGGATCAGGTAAACTTCACATCGACTTCACAACAAATTCACATACTCTTCAACGATTTTACATTTTGGTTCTTTAGACTTTAGTCACGGTGAATGGTCATCGGATAAAGTCATATGAGGCAATTAAAATGAAGAACACAAATAAGAAAGAACTATGGTTGTTGGGCATCTTATCTTTTCTACTATTTCAAGCTCCCGTATCAGCGAATACTACAGAAGACGATAAAACTTTATCACCCTATTTTAAGGTGAGTGGTAAAAATAATATGGGGGATGAAAGCCTTCCTTTACTGGAAACATCTGCAAAAGTTGATATCGTCGGTGTTATTGCTGATGTAAAAGTCCGGCAAGTCTATCAGAATCGCAGTGAATCACCGATCGATGCTATTTATGTATTTCCTGGCTCGACTAAAGCAGCTGTCTACGGTATGAGAATGACCATAGACGAACGAGTTGTGGTGGCTAAAATAAGGAACGAAAAGCTGCAAAGGCTGCTTATACTGAGGCCAAAAAACAAGGGAAACGAGCCTCATTACTGGAACAGCAACGGCCTAATGTTTTCCAAATGAACGTGGCCAATATTATGCCTGGCGATAAAATCGTGGTAGAGCTCTCCTATACAGAGCTTATTGTTCCTGAACAAGGCGTGTATGAGTTTATTTATCCGGCAGTAGTGGGGCCACGTTATAGTGAAATACCGGAGCAAGGCGCGGCAGATACCGAAAGCTGGATAGCAAACCCTTACTTACACCAAAATGAACCTGCCCCTTACGTATTCGATATTAACATTTCTCTTGCAGCGGGCATTCCCATACAAGCATTAAATTCTCCATCTCACCCAATTCAAGTTGATTACAATGAACAGGGAACGGCCAGTGTGCATCTAAAAAATGGCAAAAACCCAACAGGTGATCGTGATTATATTCTACGTTATCAGCTACGTGGAAAAGAAATAGAGAGCGGACTGTTATTGTACAAAGGTGAACAGGAAAATTTCTTTTTACTGATGTCTCAACCCCCTAAACGGGTTGAAACTGAAAACATCCCGCCCCGGGAATACATTTTTGTGGTTGATGTGTCTGGTTCTATGCATGGCTTTCCACTAGATACTAGCAAAAGATTAATGCAAGAACTGCTGTCTGATTTGCGGCCAACGGATTCCTTTAATATTTTGTTTTTTTCTGGCGGATCGACAGCACTTTCGGAAACATCGCTTCCTGTTACCAAAATCAATATTGAAAAGGCCGTTTCTATGCTGGAAAGACAGGATGGAAGTGGTGGGACTCAATTACTTCCTGCACTTAAAAGAGCGATGGCTTTTCCCGCCAAAGAAACCACGTCCCGTAGTTTCGTGGTCATAACGGATGGTTATGTATCGGTCGAAACCGAAGCCTTCCAGTATATAAAAGATAATTTGAACAGTGCTAATTTATTCTCCTTCGGAATAGGCTCAAGTATTAATCACTTCTTGATTGAAGGTCTAGCTCGTTCCGGCCAAGGTGAACCCTTTGTTGTGACTTCACCTGATGAAGCGTTCCAAATTTCGATGCGATTTAAACAATATATAGAAACCCCAGTTCTTACCGGGATCAATATAGAGTTTGATGGCTTTGAGGCTTACGATGTGGAACCTAAAAAACTACCAGATTTATTTGCTGAAAAACCGCTTATTGTTTATGGCAAGTGGCGTGGAAACCCTGAAGGAAAGATAAAAATTCATGGCTATAGAGGTGAGTCTAACTATTCAAAATCAATTAATGTAAGCACTGCTGAAACCAGTACTTCTAATGAAGCATTAAGCTATCTATGGGCCAGGAACCGGATTGCTGAGTTGGGTGATTTTGAGAAACTTCAGCCAGATTCTGAACGTAAGAAAGAGATTACTAATCTGAGTCTAACTTATAATCTTCTTACCGCCTATACCTCTTTTATTGCCATTGATGAAGTTGTCGCTAATCCTGATGGCAGCAGTCGTAAAGTTAAACAGCCACTCCCTTTACCAAAAGGAGTATCAGGTCTGGCTGTGGGTGGAATAGTACCGACAACACCAGAACCGGGTGTTATGAGCTTACTAAGTGTTCTTGTGTTGATATTTGTTTCAACATTGTTTACTAGAACTCATCGTACCAACATCACACACAACTAGGATGCAAAATGTTATCTATAAGATTACTTCTTTTAGGACAAATTGCTGCATTTTGGCCCGTATGGTATTGGTATACACAACGGATGCTTGATGGTTCGGATGAGCCATGGGGCATCCTGGCCTTAATCACGGTTTTAATATTAGTGATGAGAAAGGGACCATGGAGTGCTCCTTCTGCTCAGGTGGTGGTAATTTCCTCGGTGATAACGGCTATTTATGCTGCAAGCTATGGAGGGTTACCACCCTTATTCAGAGGCGTTCTTGCCGTTGTTGCACTTTCTTTTTTGCTCAGTTCAATTTGTTACGGTCGAACAGTACACGCCGGTATTTTTGGCCTGATGATCGTATCGTTACCACTCATTGCATCATTACAGTTCTACGGGGGATTTCCGATTCGGGTGATTACCGCGTTTGTGTCTTCTCACCTCCTAGGTTTATTCGGTTATGATGTTCACCCGCAAGGTACTCTGCTTTATTGGTTAGGTGAAGTCATTGCAGTCGATGCCCCCTGTGCTGGAATCAAAATGTTGTGGACTGGGCTGTATTTGAATTTTACCCTGGCGGCATGGCGTGAATTAGGGTTTTTCACAACCTGGCTGAGTACTAGTTTCACTCTGTTTTCGGTATTTATTGGCAATATTATACGAGCGACACTTTTAATTTTTACAGAAAGCGGGATAGTAAACGCTCCTGATATGGCACACCAGGCCATCGGGATTATTGTGTTCGCGATAGTTGCTTTTGGTGTTTTAGGTTTTCACCAGTTTAATAAAGGACGTGCAATATGCGCTATCTAATCGTCATTGCAGTATACTTGAGTGCATACTTGGCTCCATTCGCCAGTTCGCAAAACCCTGCCCAAAGTGCAAACCAGACATTTCAAGATTGGCCTGCCGAGTTTGAAGGAATCCCATTAACTCGTCTACCTATGACTGATCAGGAACGTGGCTTTAGTCAAAATTTCCCAGGAAAAATAGCCAGGTTCACTGATAGTTCAAGAGAAATCATTTTTCGTTATGTTGAACGGTCTTCGCGCAAGGTGCATCCTTCCGCAGATTGTCTGCGCGGGTCCGGTTACAATGTGGAGCCCAGACCGATAAGCCGCGATCAAAACGGTAAATTATGGGGTTGTGTTCTTGCTGAACGCGGAGGAATCACCTATAAAGTTTGTGAACGAATATATGATTTATCTGGAAATAGCTGGTACGACGTCTCGTCTTGGTTTTGGTCGGTATTGCTTAGGAATAGTCGAGGTCCTTGGTGGGCTGTTACGGTTGCTGAGCGAGTATAAATGACGACATATTGTATTAACTCTAGAATAATCAGCTGGATCACGGATTCTAGCACAAGCTCTTGATTCCACAGCACTTCAAAAAAATACTCGCTTAACCGAATGGGTGAAGCTCAGGTTTTTTTAAAGCACTATGAAACCAATATCTTGCACTATAATTCCGCACCCAACTGATTTTTCTAGGATAATGTGTTGGGATTCTGGCAGTTTGAATGGAAAAATCACAATCTATCACAATTTCCCGACTGTTTTAGTATAAAATTACTCCTTTTTTTGTTTCAGTTATTATTAAGTGATGAACATAACGGCCATTTATCCGGGCACTTTTGATCCCATAACCAACGGTCATCTTGATCTGATTGCCAGATCTTCTAAGATACATGACAAAGTTATCGTTGCAGTTGCAACTAGCAGAGCTAAAACCCCTCTATTTTCACTAGCTGAACGAATTGAATTGATTGAAGAGGTAACCAAGGACTTTGATAAAGTCAGTGTAATCGGATTTGATAATTTACTGGTCGATTTTGCAAAAGAGCAAAATGCAGATGTCATTTTGCGTGGCTTGAGAGCAGTTTCTGATTTTGAGTTTGAATTCCAGATGGCTAGCATGAACCGGCGACTTTCTCCTGACCTAGAGACCGTATTTCTTACACCTGCAGAACAGTATGCCTTTATTTCATCAAGTATGATCAGAGAAATAGCCAGACTGGGGGGTGATGTGTCCAGTTTTGTACCAGAAATGGTACAACAAAAAATAATTGAAAAATTTAATCAGAGGTAACTATGTCCCTATTGATAGATGATGAATGCATTAACTGTGATGTGTGTGAACCAGAGTGTCCCAACGGAGCCATTTCGCAAGGTGAAGAAATTTATGTTATTGACCCAGCGCTGTGTACTGAATGCGTAGGACATCATGATTTGCCACAATGCGTTGAGGTTTGTCCCGTTGATTGTATCGATAAAGATCCGGCCATAGTTGAAGATCATGACAGTCTATTTCAAAAATATTTAAAATTGACTGAATAATCCGTAGAGGCTGAAGCAGGCTGGGAATCCAGGTTTTAGTATGTCAGGTTCATAGCTAATTTTATGCAACTAATCTCCCTATTATTAATCGGGTTTTCCCTTTTCACTGCTATCTTGCTGTTTATTGGTAATCTTCTTCAGCAATCCGGACCACAACAATTATCATCAAAACTGGCTGGTTTTGTTCTTGTCAGTTGCCTTGCGGGTATTCAATGGCTGAATTTACAGTTTATTCTTGCCTCACCAGTCCAGGTTTTTTCGCCTTTATATATTGCGTTACTTTACTGTATCGCCCCTAGTTTCTATTTTTACAGTCGGCAATTACTGACTGCAGAGATTCAGTTCAGTCGTTGGCAAATATTTCATGCAGTCCCTTTGTTTTTTTTCTGGCTTATTCCAACGCAATGGGCTCTACCGCTGGTATTCTTAATTGGTAGTGGCTATTTGTTATGGCTGGCCAGAGCAGTTTATTTTCTACGTAAGCAACGACAGCGCTTCAAGCTGGAAATTCTAGCGTTAGCGGGGTTTTTCACTATTGCCGTCGGTGTGATTTTGCTTGGCTTTATCTGGCCACTGGTTTCAGAAACAACTTTTATTCTCAGCTACAGTATTCTGATCGGTCTTGCCTTTTTTGCAGCAGTATTAACATTACTGAGTTTTCCATCGATCACAGTCGATGTAGCCGAAGCCGCGCAAGTAGCTTACGCAGAATCAACATTAAAAAATATTGACCGCAACAAAGCAGTAGCACAATTGAATCAGCTAATGGAACAAGAGAAGCTTTATACTCTTGAAAGTCTTAGTTTAACAATGCTGGCAAAACAACTTGAATTAAACTCACATCAATTATCCGAACTGATTAACACTGAATTTCAGCAGGGATTTTCAAAGTACATCCGCCAGTACCGAGTCAAAGCGGCAAAAAAACTATTACTGAATGAGCCTGAATCTTCAGTTTTGTCCATAGGTCTGTCGGTAGGTTTTAGCACCCAATCAAATTTTTACACGGCCTTCCGTGAGATCGTTGGTACGGCACCTGGCCAATATCGCAAGCAGTTTCCAAAGTAATTGTTGTCTCAACATTTGTCTTTCTCCTTCTAGCTTCCTTGAAAACTTACATTATTATCTTTTTGTAATTCTGTAATATATTGATTTTTCATTAATAATAAATATCTATTCCTGTTCTATAAAACAGGAAGGTTCATCAGTTTTGTCTTGTTATTGTTTACCTCAGCATAACTGAGGAGGTGAACATGAAAATTTTACTAACCGGTGCCAGTGGTTTTATTGGGCACCATATTTTACAAGTATTGGAAAAGCAAAATTATGAGGTGATTGCCTGCTGCCGTAGTCCTGAAAAATTATTTTTCAAATCGGAAAGTACTCGTATTCTGCAAATAAATTTCCCCAATATGACTGATCAAACGGATTGGTTACTACATTTACGAAATATTGATGTCGTCATTAATTGTGTTGGTATTATTGCCGAGACGAAAGGGCAAACTTTTGAAACACTCCATACCCAGGCTCCAACTGCCTTGTTCAAGGCGGCAGAGCAAACAGAGGTTAAGAAAATTATCCAGATATCCGCACTTGGAGCCGATGAGTCAGCACAATCTGCTTATCATCTCAGTAAAAAATATGCTGATGATGCACTTAAAAATCTTAATGTAGATTGGTACGTGTTACAACCCTCCATTGTTTATGGCGATGGAGCGCAAAGCATGGCGTTGTTTCATGCATTGGCGGCTTTACCTGTACATGCGCTAATTGATGGCGGTAAGCAGCTGATGCAGCCAGTACATGTTAGCGATATAGCAGCAACCATTATTCAGTGTCTGAAACCAGAATCACCATCTTATCTTACGTTGCCGATGGTTGGTCCCAAAGCAATAAGTTTTAAACGGTTGTTAGAACAACTCCGTCAACGGTTAGGTAAGAAACCTGCTCCGGCATTTTCGTTGCCTGGAGGGTTGGCCCAACGTTCGGTATTTATCGGCAAATGGCTGGGTGAACCCACTTTTAATGCAGAAAATATAGCCATGTTGCGTAGAGGAAATTCGGCTGACGCTGAACCGATAAGCCAATTTCTTGGCCATCCCACCCTGAGTCTTGAACAGCAATTACTGTTAAACCCCGCAAACCAGGCAGAACGCTGGCATGCGGGCTTATATTTTCTGCGACCTTTATTACGTCTGTCGATTGCTTTTTTATGGATATGGAGCGGTATTGTCTCTATATTTTTCTTCCCTCCAGAGCAAAGTTATCAATTTTTAGCCGCTTCTGGGATTACCGGTAGTGCTGCACCGTTCATGCTATATGGGCTAGCAGTGATGGATATTATCCTTGGAATAGCAACCTTGTCTACCTACCGGATACGTCCGTTAATATTATTTCAGCTTACCATCATTTTTTTATACACGTTGACGATCACTTTTACCTTACCAGAATTTTGGTTGCATCCATTTGGTCCAGTTTTGAAGAATATCCCACTGTTAGTAACGTTACTTGTTTATTTAAATCTAGAAGGAGAAAAACCATGATATTTTTGACTTTAAAAATGATACACATCATCAGTGCTATTATCCTATTTGGCCTCGGATGTGGTACGGTCTTTTTTAAGATGATGGCCGACCGCAGTGGTAATCATGCTGCTATTGCTGTCACTAGTAACCATGTGGTGCTGGCTGATTGGTGGTTTACCACCCCTACCGTTATTATTCAGCCATTGACAGGCATTTTAATGGCTGGACAATTAGGTATGTCTTTAACTGATGGCTGGATGATACAGACTATTGTTTTGTATCTATTAACCGGGTTGTGTTGGTTGCCTGTCGTCTATCTGCAAATCCGTATGCGTGATATTGCAAATGAGTCCTTAATACAAACCCAGCCACTACCGGATCAATATCATTATTATTCTAAAATATGGATGTGGCTTGGTGTACCAGCGTTCTTTGCCATGCTGGGTATTACTACAATGATGGTTTTTCATTCATCTTTATTCTAGAGGACTCTTCATGAACAATATTCCCTTGTTACAAAAAACATTGGGGGAAGACTGGAATAAATTGCCGCCGGTAATACGGCAGCACTACAGTGTTCCCAAAGATTCTAATACCCGTTTAAAAGGCAGTATGGAGATTGGTTATCCGAATTTCTTACTACCGTTAATTGCTATGATTCATCTTTGTGGTGGGCTCGTTTCAAGGCGTGGAAAAAATATAGAGACACTAGTAGAAAAAACTATTTCACCACAGAATACAGAATTATGCTGGCAACGCACGCTGACATACACAGATAACAAAAAGGACTATTTTTATTCTCGAATGGTTTATTTACGAGATCATGAATTGATTGAAACTGTCCGCTTCGGTTTTGGCTTACGTCTTAAAGTATCAGTCAATAATGGGCGTTTGGTTTACCGTAGCAACGGTCACATCTGGCAATGTGGCAGTTTGCGATTGACCTTTCCAGATTGGCTGGTATTAGGTGAGGCAACCATCATTGAAGATCCCATTTCTGATCAGCAGTTCAAGTTGGATTTCAGTATTAGACATCCCCTTTGGGGAAACAGTTATTGGTATCATGGTGTATTTCGAATACGGTGAAGAACTGTGGGTGTAATCAGTTTTTCAACCAATATGATAGGGCAGCGGAGACTATGAAATAGGATGAATTTGCTATATACGCTTGCATTATACTCTATTGCTATATACAATGTGTATATCTTATTAATTAGGAGATAATTCATGTCCATAGGATCAGTTTTTGTAAATAACCGAACTCAAGCAGTAAGACTACCTGCTGATGTACGCTTCCCCGAAACCGTAAAAAAGGTTACCGTTCGCGTGGTGGGAAAGGATCGTATTCTATCTCCTGCCGAAAACACCTGGGATAGTTTTTTTCTATCAGAGGATCAGGTTACCGATGATTTCATGACTGAACGTGCATCTCAGGAACAACAAGAAAGGGAATCACTAGATGATTAAATATATGTTGGACACCAACATTGTCATTTATGTGATTAAGCGATGCCCACTTGATGCACTAAAAATTTTTAATCTTCATGCTGGACAGATATGTATCAGCTCGATTACTTTAGCAGAGCTATTACATGGGGCTGCAAAAAGTAAAAAAATTGAACATAATTTACGGAAAATTGAGGACTTTGTTTCCCGTCTAGAAGTTTTGGAATATGGCAGTAAAGCTGCATCCCATTATGGAGATATTCGTTCAGATTTGGAACGAAAAGGAACACCGATTGGGGTTAACGATCTGCACATAGCAGGTCATGCGAGAAGTGAAAGTCTGGTACTGGTCACAAACAACTTACGTAAATTTGAAAGGGTTGAAGCATTGCGTTTGGACAACTGGGTCTGAACCACTGGTATTTACCTAAATATCTCTAAACCTAACATAACGGCATCTTCCCTGCCTTTTTTACTGGGATAGTAGCCTTTTCTTATCCCGAGCTCATTAAAGCCATAGTTTTCATAGAGTGCTATTGCTGCTTTATTGGAGGGCCTGACTTCCAGAAATATAGTTTCCGCCCAGCCTGTCCGGGCAAGTTCTATCAAGTGTTCCAGCATTTTACGACCTATGCCTTGTTTTTGTTCAGCTGGATCAACGCAAATATTCATAATATGGGCTTCTCCAACCGCTATGGAGAGGATGCAATACCCCACTACATTATCTAGATCTGCACAAACCCAACAGCTATAACTGGCTCTGAAGCAATCAAGAAATATACCTTCACTCCAGGGGTAGTTATAAACTTGTTGTTCGATACCTAAAACAGCAGGTAAATCAGATATTCTCATTTTACGAATCCGCAATATATCTATCTTCTCCAAAGAATCAGGAAAAACCTTGGCGTAAAAATCTCTATCAGCATCATAACTAATGGTCTCTTTTATTTTTTCAAATATATCTATAATTCTCATAGAATTTTACAATGTCCGAAATGTTTTTATTGCCAATTGCAAATCTTGCCAAGCTTTACGTTTTTCCAATAATGAGCGCAGTAAATAAGCTGGGTGATAGATTACTATAACTGGAATTTTATCTAGATAATGGACTTTTTCTCTCAATTTTCCGATAGGTACGTCCGTTTTTAACAATTGCTGCGCCGCAATCCGGCCAACCGCCAGAATTATTTTAGGTTGAATGAATTGAATTTGCCGCTGTAAGAATCCATGACAAGCAGAAACCTCTTCTGGTTTTGGATCTCGATTATTAGGTGGTCTGCATTTAAGAATATTCGCTATGAAAACTTGGTCCCGATTTAATTCCATTGCGCGAAGCATTTCCGTTAAAAGTTGTCCGGCTTTGCCAACAAATGGCTCGCCTTGTATATCTTCATTGTGTCCCGGAGCCTCACCGATTAATAACCAGCCTGCCTTAGGGTTGCCAGTACCAAAAACAGTTTGAGTTCGGGTTTCATGCAAAGAGCAGGCTTGGCAGGCAGCCACTTGCTCCTGGAATATCTGCCATTCATCCAGATTATTATCTATTGTTGATGCTACGGTTTCGGGTTGCCCAATATCAGTAGAGACGTCCCCTTTTTCTACACCATGATCCGTTCTTGACACCCAAACATCAATACCCATCGCATCCAGATACAATAGTCGCCTGGTATTATCCATTTGTGCTACCTTGGAACGTGTACGAAACAACTTTGACAACTAACTTGTCTTTTTGTCCATCTTCTGCGTTGTGGAAACAGTTACGTAGCCTGCTATGCGCCTGTTTCCACGCCTTGAATATGAACAATAATCCTGCGTTAGTTGACAAACTTATTCTGAATACGTTCCTAAACATCCCCAGTATTTTGTGGATGCCGTCTTAAATCCGGCGCCTGGAGTTTGTTTGCGGCATTGATGTAAGCTTTCGCAGAAGCAATAACGATATCGGTATCAGAACCCAGGCCATTGACTATTCTATTCTCTTTTTCCAGCCGTACAGTAACTTCCCCTTGTGAATCAGTCCCGCTAGTAATATTGTTTACTGAGTATAGTTGTAGATCAGCCCCAGTATTAACTAAAGATTCAATGGCTCTTAAACTAGCATCTACTGCACCCCCTCCAGTGGCAGACCCTGAGACTTCTTGATCATTTACTTTCAAGGTAACTGAGGCACTGGGCATTTCGCCAGTTTCTGAACAAACTTTTAAAGCAATTAATTTAATTTGTTCTTCACTTTCCATACTTGCTTCGGAAACTAAAGCCTGTAAATCTTCGTCAAAAATTTCGTGCTTTTTGTCTGCCAATTGTTTAAAGCGAAAGAACACATCATTCAAGTCTTCCTCTGAATTAAATTCCACACCTAATTCAGTCATATGGTTTTTAAAGGCATTTCGCCCAGAATGTTTACCTAGAACCATGCGGTTGGTGGACCATCCTACATCTTCAGCGCGCATAATTTCATAGGTTTCACGGTTTTTTAACACACCGTCCTGATGAATACCTGCTTCATGGGCAAAGGCATTTGCACCAACAATTGCTTTATTGGGTTGTACTGGGAAACCGGTAATAGTCGATACCAGTTTTGAACAACTTACAATTCCCTGAGTGTCCAAATCAGTCTGACAAGGGAATACATCACTACGGGTTTTCACTGCCATGACAATTTCTTCCAAAGCGGCATTTCCAGCACGTTCACCCAAACCATTTATAGTACATTCAACCTGACGAGCACCATTCATTACTGCCGACAAAGAGTTGGCGACTGCCAAGCCTAAATCATTATGACAATGCACTGAAAAAACCGCTTTGTCAGAATTAGGAATTCGTTCGATCAGGTTTTTTAGGGTAGCGCCAAATTGTTCAGGAACACTGTATCCTACGGTATCGGGAATATTCAATGTAGTAGCACCTGCATCAATGACAGCTTCTAAAATACGGCACAGAAAATCTTCCTCAGATCGCCCTGCATCTTCTGGAGAAAACTCGACATTATCGGTGTATTGTAAGGCGCGTTTTACCGCTTTTACCGCATGATCCACTACTTCATCAGGTGTCATCTGCAACTTCATTTTCATATGAATAGGCGATGTCGCAATAAAAGTATGAATCCGAGAACTCTTGGCTTCTTTTAGCGCCTGTCCAGCCCTGTCTATATCTTTGTCCAATGCTCTTGCCAAGCCGCATACTGTACTTTCAGATATAGCGCGAGCCACAGCCTGAACAGCATCAAAATCACCCTGGCTTGCAGCAGGAAAACCCGCTTCTATAATGTCCACTTTCAAGCGTTCCAATGCTTTAGCTATCCTGACTTTTTCATCACGAGTCATAGATGCGCCGGGACTTTGTTCGCCATCACGCAAAGTGGTATCAAATATAATTAATTTATCTTTCATGGAGACTCCATCTATGGAGAAAAATCAACAGCAATATGCTAACTAAAAAAAGGGAAGGAAATAGAATAAATTAATGCCCGCTAGGGCAGCAACTTAAGAGACAGGCTGAACAATAGGCGGATACAGGCAATACCGCCAAAAGGCATCCCCAAAATTTGCTGTGTTGGTATAGTGTTCATATTGCTAAATATACGCTATCCTCAGTCCTCGCTCAAGCATGTTTTATGAGTTACTTCTGCTTCTGCGTTTACGTTTGAGTGTTACCAAAGTTATAACAGGACCAGAAATGGCATAACCTAAAAACAACAGAAACAAGATGATTTGTGGGTGGGTCATAATCAGCGAAATACCCAGCATGACCAAGATAGTAGCAACGAAAGGAACACGCCCCTTAAAATCAATTTCTTTAAAGCTATAGTATCGGAAATTACTTACCATCAACAATCCGGTGCCGATGGTAAGTATCAACGCAATATATTTTAAGGCTTCTGGACTATAGCCATAGTCATTACTGACCCAGATAAAACCTGCTAAAAGTGCCGCTGCCGAAGGACTAGGCAAGCCTTGAAAAAACCGCTTGTCTTCAGTGCCCACTTGAGTATTGAATCTTGCCAGGCGCAAAGCTCCTCCGGCCGTATGAACAAACGCCGCAAACAACCCAAATTTTCCCAGATCTGAAAAAGCCCACAAATACATTACTAATCCCGGAGCTACACCAAAAGACACCATGTCGGAGAGACTGTCATACTCAACTCCAAATGCACTCTGGGTATTCGTTAACCGAGCCACACGGCCATCAAGGCCATCCAAAATCATCGCTACAAAAATTGAAATAGCTGCAGTTTCGAAACGGCCATTGATTGCTGAAATAATCGCAAAAAAACCGGCAAACATAGCCGCGGTTGTAAATAAATTAGGCAACAGATAAATGCCACGACGACGTTTTCTGGCTTCCGGATTATTCATTTGCAATAAAAGATCAAGTTTTAGTGACCAACTTCGACTTTAGCCCCTTTGGTTTGCCCGATGTCGGACAGTGTTTCGGTAAACCATGAGGTTTCTAGGTCAAATGGTTTACCACCTTTTATCCGTGGGAACTCAATTGCTCTAAGTACATTGTTCTTGTCATCATCATGACCGATTACACCCGGCTCACGGCGGAGTGCACATTCAACAGCTAGGTCAGCACAAGACTTGATTAACCGAATATCTTCAGCATTAGCAACTGAGGCTCTGGCAAAATAGCCTGATTTTTGTATCAGTGTTTTTTCGGCTCCAATCATTTCGGCAAACTGTTCGCCGAACCATTTTCCAGGGTTAACCGCATCAAGTTTGATGTGTCCAAAAGCATCTCGTGGAACTTCTTCGCCTTTTGCTTCCATTTCAGCAACGATGGCATCAACGCCAGCACCTTCAGAAACAAATATATTCACGCAATCGACTTTATCCATGGCAGCTTTAAGGCGCGTGGCTTCGGCTTTAAGATCAATTTTCATCTCAGGAATAAATACACCATGAACTTCATATGTAGCCCGGTCCAAACCAATTTCAGGAAGCCATTCTGATCGATCAAGTAACTTACGGTATTCCTGAGCAGTTGCTGCAGTTAACCAGCCGCAACTTCGTCCCATCACTTCATGGACAATCAACATCCGAGGATTAGAATTGTTTTCAGCAACCACATTTTTAAAGTACAATGCGCCCTGCTCCGCCGCTGTCCAGGCACCTAATGATTGTTTGATGGGAAAAACATCATTATCAACAGTTTTAGGTAGGCCAATTACTGTCAAACCATAATCATTTTCAGCTAAAAATGCTGCCAAATCAGCCGCTGCAGTATTAGTATCATCACCACCAATGGTATGAAGAACATCAACATTGTCTTTGATCAATTGATCAGCTGCAACTTTTTGAGGATCTTGTCCTTCCTGAACCAATCCACGTTTGATGCAGTCATCGATATTAGTCAATTTAACCCGACTATTGCCAATCGGCGATCCTCCGAATTGCTGAAAAAGCCCAGCTTTTTCACGAATTTCCGGAGTAACTTGATAAGAGTCGCCTAATAACAGTCCCTTGTAACCACTACGGTAACAGATGATTTCAATACTAGGATCAATCTCAGTATAACGTTCAATTAAACTTCCAATTGCAGAACTAAGGCAAGGAGCTAAACCGCCCGCTGTAAGTATTGCGACTTTTTTTGGTTTGTTCATGAGTTTATTTAATGAGTGTGGTTAAAAAATAA
>JAUXDP010000080.1 GCA_030618325.1 Methylococcaceae bacterium
TTAAAAAAATTGTTATACCAAATGCCCAGCAAGGCCATAATAACCGGTATGTTTTGTTCATAGGGCGTGTCTCGAAAGTGCTGGTCGGCTTTATGTGCACCGGTTAGCAAGGCTTCATAATGATCCATGCCTATGTAAAGAGCAATTGATAATCCGATTGCAGACCAGAGCGAAAAGCGGCCACCCACCCAATCCCAAAATTCAAACATATTTTCTGCATCAATGCCGAATTCTGAAACTAATTTGGAATTAGTGGAAATGGCAGCGAAATGCTTTGCAATGGCACTCTCATCCTTCGCCTCATCCAAGAGCCATTTGCGGGCAGAGCCTGCATTAATCATTGTTTCTTGCGTTGTGAAGGATTTCGAAGCGACAAGAAACAAAGTAGTTTCCGGGGATAGCGGATTGAGAATCTGAACCAGGTCAGTTTGATCGACATTGGATATAAAATGGACATTGATGCCGAGGGAAGCGTAGGGTGCCAGTGCTGAGGAAACCATTTTTGGCCCCAAATCAGAGCCGCCGATACCGATGTTGACAACATCCTTAATGGGTTTTCCTGTATATCCTCGCCATTCCCCCGAATGAACACGATCACAAAAAGCCCGCATTTCTTGCAAAACATGATTAATGCCCGGCATGACATTATTTCCGTCAACAAAGACGGGTTTGTTGCTTCTATTACGTAGCGCAGTATGCAAAACAGCACGGTTTTCAGTGGTGTTGATTTTTTCGCCTGAGAACATGGCTTCGGTTTTTTCTTTTAGACCTGCTGTTTTTGCCAGCTCTATTAGTAAAGAAACAGTTTCAGTGGTAATTCTATTTTTTGAATAATCATATAAAATATCATTAAAGTGAGTGGAGAATTTGTTAAATCGATCAGGATCTGAAATAAATGCATTACGCATATGGTGATTTTTGATTTCCTGATAATGTTTTTCCAGGGCTTTCCATGCTGCTGATTGGCTAAGGGAGGGCATGTAAATAATACTCCAAACTATAAAATGTTATAAAAGTTTACGGAAATAGACAGCGGTAATCAATAAAGAATTAGACATTAATAATATTCTTATGTAAAATCAAAAAGCGGTCAAACCGGATCCAGAACTTCCTTTATATTGGTAAGGTAATGTGCTAGCATTCGCAATGACTTTTGGCTTTTCTTCAATAGGGATGTAAGAGGTAAAAGATAACATATAAAAATAAGATAGTTAAACTTAGAGGAAGGTGATTTATGAACTTAAAAAAAATATTAGCAAAGGGTATCATAGGCTTGTTAGCTCTGGTTTTTTCTGCTTCACTGTGGGCGCATGGCGGTGCAGCTGGAACAGACACCGATCAGTGTAAATTTGAGCTGGAGCCAGATCATTGGATCCATTATACGGCATATCAGCCGAAAGCTTACCCCGCTGAAGAATTTTGTGGAAGCCTCCCAAGCGACGATACTTTAACTCAACTTGTTTTTGATTATCAGGACGTCAGGTATCGGAATATGGCGGTGGAGTTTGAAGTAACCAAAGAACCGGAAGGGACAGTCGTTTTTAAGTTGCCGAAGAAAAAACATAAATCAGGTACGGTTGTTTTGACATTGCCTAATGGTGTCCCTGATCCTGGACAATATCTAATCCATATTACTTTGATTCCTAATGAAGGGGAAGGTAAGAATTTAGATGTGCATATGGGGTTTATCGCTGGTGGTGGTAAAGGGGCAAGTTCAACTGATTTGATGCTTTATGCATTTTTTCTATTCGCAGGCCTTTATGTCCTCTATCTTTCTCATGAAGGATTCAAAGCAAAGGTCGATGAAGCATTGGCAAAACTTAAAAGCTGATCTATTTTCAGATCCTGTAACTAAAATATTAGGTAAAGAAAATGTGGAAATATCAACTGCCCAAGTTTATGGGTGTGGTCTCGGTATTGGTGCCTTTTTTGGCTTCGGCTGCTGTAACCCTGCCCAAAACGGTCAAAGTAGATCCAGGTGAAATTGAAAAGGTTTGTGGCAAAAGCAGTCCTGAATGGCGTAAAGCTACAACTATTGATAAAGTTTCTATCCAGGAGTCGCTGCGATGTAATCCCGATAATCCAGCACAAATCGCAGCTGAAGTTAAAGGTACAAATAATATTTCCATGAGTACTTTGATGGATACCTATTTTGCCTCGGATGCCATTACTAAAACTAATGATAGGGATGGCGATGGTGATCCGGATCATATAGTCATTAGGCTTGAAGTAACAGAGTTGAATGGCCACTCACCTGATTTTGCCGGTATCGTTCCTACTTTCGATATAGCTCCTGGAGTGCAGCCTGGAATGTGGGTGTTTGCCCCGAAGTCTCGTGGCATGGCAACCAGAAGCTTTGTTGGTCTGGATGCCAATCCTTTGTTAAGAGTGCCCTCTCCTCCTATTCGGGTTGAGCAAGGCGATACGGTATGGATAGTGCTGGAAAATACCCATTATTTTCCACACACTATACACTTGCACGGCGTCGATCATCCATGGATTGATAGTTCGGGCGAAGGTAATGACGGTGTGCCACAAACCAGTGATAAATTTGTAGTGCCAGGTCAAAGTAGAACCTATGAAATTCGCCCCAGACAACCGGGTACGTTTGTTTATCATTGCCATGTGCAAACGCATGTACATTTAGCCATGGGTTTGGTCGGCATGTTTATCGTCGAGGAAAACCGCCCTAATAACTGGGTGCAAACCTTCAATGTTGGCGGCGGACAAGTTCGGCATCCTTCGAAAGCAGTATTGGAAGAGTATGATAACGAATATGACTTGCATTATCATGCCATGGATAAAGAGCTGCATAGCATTATTCAAAAGCATAATGATCCTCGTCTAATCGCTAAGGCAATGAATCGGGATTATGATATGACCGATTCAACAGAGGATTATTATGTTTTAAATGGGCGTTCTTTTCCTTACACGTTAAGGGAGTCGATTATTGTTGCTGAACCTGATAAAAATATAAAGACCAGAATTTTTAATAGTTCAGGGGAGCTGCTAGCACTTCATACCCATGGGCATAAAGGGACTATTACCCATTATGATGGCATAAAACATAATCCGGATGCTCAGATTATGCGTGATGTCTACGATATAGCCCCAGCGCAACGAAATGATATTAAAATCAGTACGGTTGATGATGGTTTGCATAGTTATGGCCAAGGAATCTGGATTTTTCATGATCACAGGGAAAAGGGAATTACTACTGATGGTATGAATCCAGGTGGGAATGTGAGTGCTCTCGTGTATAAAAAATATTTAACAGAAGAAGGGTTGCCGAAAGGAATTGGTGAAAGCATAGCGCCTCTGTTTACCAAGGGATTTCATGCAAGAAAATACCCTGTGTGGCAAGATATAGATAGCTGGAATAGTTTGGGTGAGGTGGATGGCAGGGGGTATAAAGCGCCCCCTCCTGCAGTACCACTGCTTGTAAAAGGGCCAAAAAGTATGGCAGAAGCATTAAAGGATCAAGAAAATGCAAATGGGAGCAACTCATTTAGGAATTTTCTAGTGGGGTTGCTTTTGGGAATTTTGGCTTATACTGCAATTATCAATAGGGAGAAGATTTTGGCTCTGATTCCTTCTAAGAAAGGAGGGGCGTAAGATGCGAGTATTAAACTTTCTACTGCTATCTTGTATGTTTACAGGGGTTACACTAGCCCAGGAAATTGTAGATCATAACAGCATGTTAATGGATCATGGTGGCGGTCATATGATGGATATGGGTGGCGGCATGGTAATGGGCCAGAATCTGGATACATTGCCTGGAGGCTGTGACAAAATTGCGGCAACCAAAGAAATTACAGTGCGGGCTGGGCATAAATACGCTGAGCCTTTTCCTGGAAGAATGTTCGCGTTTGATGTTCAGGAATATCAATTTGAACCATGCACGAAATTGACTGTTAATTTTATTAACGAAGATAATATCCGTCATCAATGGATGATGCATGGATTACCAGGGTATTTATATCCAAAAGGAATGTTTCATCTGGAAGTGACCGGGCCTGGAAAAATTTCCGGAACTTTAATTTTGCCGCCTGGTGATAAAACATATCTGGTCCATTGTGATCTTGCTCAACACATGGAAAAAGGTATGAAAGGGCAATTGAAAGTGGGCAAAGGTAGTGGCGATTTGCCAAGTATTCCTGGAGTTACAGAGTTTGTGATTCAGGATAATTATGAGGACGCCATTCCTGAAGAAATAGTAGTTCCAGATACTCCAGCAGCTTCTACAAAAGAAGTGAGTAAGTCGGTTCCAAATGACTCTTGGATATCCGGGGTTATGGTGGTTGGTCTGGCTGTTGGTTTTTTGGCGGCAACATTGTTGGCGCGTAAATTTAAGGGTATGGCTGCGACAGAAGTTATAAACTATATTGTTGGTTTACTAAAAACAATAGTGGATTATATAATCTCATTGATAAGTGGTTTGGTTAAGAAAGGAGCATCAAGTAAGACTTAATTAAATATCACTGAAACTCTTTGAAGCCTCCAAA
Organism: Methylococcaceae bacterium; assembly: GCA_030618325.1. Lineage (GTDB taxonomy): Bacteria > Pseudomonadota > Gammaproteobacteria > Methylococcales > Methylomonadaceae > JALSJK01. The sequence goes on from JAUXDP010000080.1 coordinate 4,506, forward strand.
ACTGAGTGGTTGCGGGGGCTTTTTTGTGTGTTAAGTAATAGGTGGCTTGTTGAAAAATTGGAGATAATACCCCTTCCGGTTTATCATAGTATCAGTGCGAACTACGGAGCCAAGGAAAACAAGATAAGCCTTGGAATTTCTGTGGTGAATAATTACAAAATATTATGGAAGAGTTATCGGCTGGCATTTGGGGGCTTTTTATCAGTTCTTTTATTTCGTCGACCATTGCCCCAGGTGGTTCAGAAGCGGTATTGGCCTATATGGTCTCCGAAAAACATTATAAAGTCTTGTTGTTGATTTTGGTTGCAACAGTAGGAAATACCCTGGGAGCATTAACGACTTGGGGCTTGGGAAGCCTAGCTGCAAAAAAATATCCTGTAGAGGGTATGCTTACTGAAAAGAAGCGGAAATCCTTAGAATTAGTCAAAAAATGGGGTGGTTGGGCCATGTTTTTTTCATGGCTACCCATTATTGGTGATGGTTTGTGCTTTGCCGGAGGGTGGTTAAGGCTTTCGTTGTTTTTTTCAGGGATAGCTATTTTTATTGGTAAAGCGGTGCGGTATTGCTTGGTAGCTTATGTATTTCTTTAATTTAACATTTTGTTTAAAGGCTAACTGTACGTCCCATGCCACGAGTGTGCAGTTTTCTATCAGATGACTTTTTCCGGTGTTAAACCAAATTTTTTTAACAGATAACTTCTTGGATTGGTAGTTTATGCTTCGTCATTTTCCGGCAGTAAATGGAGAAATTACCCATAATGCGCGCGATTACTTTATAACGGTTTTCACCTTTTTTTGTGTTGCGATATGTTTGGTAACTGATGCCGATGCAAATATAGATAAACAGAATGCGCTGGGTGTGGCTGGCTGGGTGTTTTTGCTTGGGCTGTTATTGGGTGAGTGTAAGTTCGTCAGAATGCAAGTTCTGATAGCTGTGGCTTTTGCAACGGTAGGAGAGCATTTTGCCTCGGTATTTATGGGGGGCTATACTTATAGGTTTGAAAATGTTCCATCTTATGTTCCACCTGGGCATGGTATGGTTTATTTGACCGCTGTTGCTATGGCTCGCTCAGGGCTATTTCAGCAGTATGCTCGTGAAATTGCAATATTTGTCGTCTTGGTTTGTGGTATTTGGTCTATGTGGGGGGTTAGCGGGATTCCAGAGCAGGGAGATGCTGTTGGTGCTCTATTGTTCTGGGTTTTTTTGGTTTACCTTTTTAAGGGGCAGTCACCGATGGTATATTTGGCTGCTTTTTTTATTACCACTTGGCTGGAATTGATTGGAACAGCGGTTGGAACATGGACCTGGGCATCTATTGATCCTGTTCTAAGTCTTCCTCAAGGTAATCCGCCTAGTGGTGTAGCTGCGTGGTACTGTCTAGTTGACGCTGTGGCTCTAAATTTTGCACTACCGGCTTTGAATGGAGTCGCCAAAGTAAAGGGGTGGCTACTAGAGATAAAATTACGAGTATCTGTTTATGATGCCGAATTGAAGGAAAGGTAAAAAATGAAAAAGGATTATTTATCTTTTATCCAAACTTAGAAGTAGAATAGAAAAAAGTATATAGTGAAAGTGACAGGCGAATGAAGTCTGAGCGCGCCACTTACATGGTTAAAAATTAAGAGGAATATAGATATGCGAAGTCTGAGACTATTAACTTTTACTGCAATTTTTGTTGCCGGTTCTGTTGGGGCGGAAAGTATTAATATTACCATTAACAAGGTTACTTCAAGAGGCTTGGGCAAAGAAATTGGAACGATAACAGTTACAGATACCCAGTATGGGGCTCTTTTCTCGCCTGACTTGACAAGCCTTTCCTCTGGGGTTCATGGATTCCATATACATAAAAACCCAGATTGTGGCCCTAAAGAGAAAAATGGCAAAATGGTTCCAGGCTTGGCTGCTGGGGGACACTATGATCCGGTTAATGCTAATTTTCATTCAGGTCCCTATGGAAAAGGTCACCTAGGTGACTTATCCTTTCTCTATGTCGATGCTGATGGTAAAGCTAAATCCCCTGTTCTGGCTCCGCGAGTTAAAGTCTCTGATCTCCAGGGACGTTCTTTAATTATCCATGCTGGCGGAGATAACTATTCGGATTCTCCAAAAAAACTGGGTGGGGGCGGACCAAGAATTGCATGCGGGGTAGTAAAATAGAGGAAGAACTTTAACGCTGAATTAATGTTAGGGTGAAGTTAAAAAAACTGATTGAGTAATTCAGAAGTGAAATTAGGCTTATGATTTTGGTTTATACGGAAAAACTGTTTTCAGTTTAGCAAAGATGCATGCTAAGGCGCTATAGGCGCGATCTATTGCTTTTGTTGAAGTTCTAGTAATTTTATGTATTTATAAAAAGTACCCTGCGAATTAACAGCAGCAAGCATAAGGCCGTGTCTCCCCTCCAGGAATGCAGTTTTTATAAAATAGCATCTGATGAATGTCCACAGGGTTTTTATCAAGGCTTTGCTAATCGAAGACTTTTTCCCCGCATCAAAAAGCATTTTGGCGCTTAATGATGAATATTTATTCATTTTATCGATAGCTTCATCAAGGGTTTGGTAGGTGTCATGAAGTAATGGCGATTTTAATTTGCCAGTAGGGCCATCGACAAGAACTTTTTCGTGGACTGGGACATCCAAAAAATTAGCTGATTCCCGGCGAAATAAACGAACGATGTAGTCTGGCCACCATCCGCCATGATGAATTTTTTTTCCGCAAAAACTAGAAAGTCTAGGGATTTGATAGCCGGAAAATTGTTTCGATTGCATGGCTTGTTTGATTTCTTCCTGTAACTGTGGTGTAACTAGTTCGTCAGCATCAATAGAGAAAACCCAGTCTCCCTGCGCTTTATCAAGAGCGCGCTGTTTTTGCGGGCCAAAGCCGGGCCAGTCAGTTTCATAAACCTGGCTTGTGTATGTTTTGCAAATGGCGACGGTGTCATCAGTACTTCCGGAATCCAGTACAATAATCTCATCAGCCCAAGCCACCGAGTTTAGGCAAGAAGCAATGTGGCGTGATTCATTCTTAGTAATGATGATGACGCTAAGCATCTGATGGTGTGAGCGATGCAAAACAGAGGGCTAACAGACATGCAAACCAATGGCCTTCAGTGTGATCAAGCATCGGTGAATTAAAAATACTGGTGATAGTGATGGTCAGTAACAGTGCTTGTGCCAACCATTTGCTGTCATTGTCCAGCTTTAACGACAGTCGATATTGGCTAACTAAAAAGCCAATGAAAAGTAAAAGTCCGGGGATGCCCATTTGTACGGAGAGAGAAAGAAATTCGCTATGTGGGTTTTTCGTGACATATTGGTTTGCTGCGGCTATGCGCTTAAATTCCGTTTCAAAGCTTCCGGTTCCATGGCCTATCCATGGCGATTCTCCAATGATGGTAAACGAATGCTTCCAAAAAGTTAGTCTTTTTCCCATCGAAGTTTCGGTTTCAGGGTTATCGAAATTATAATCGAGTACGTTGGTAAAGCCTTCAGAAATGCGGAAGCCGATTTCTGAATAATTAATGAATAAGAAAAGAAAAATGGTCAGGCTGGCGATGAGAATTAAAGAGTTTCTGGTGTTTAAATGTTGGAAACAATACAGTAATACCATAAGTAACCCCAGTAATTGCCCAGTTCGTCCCATGGCAACAAAGTAAAGGTTGTGGATTGAAACAAAAAGCAGTATCCACCAAAAAATTCTACTTTGAGTCTCGGTTGCTTTATTAATTTGTAGGGCACAATAAAATGCAAAAAAAGCAACCATAATGCTGTGAGTGATAATGCTCCTTAAGGTTGCTGCATGCGCAGGGCGTGGGACAAAGTCAAAATACATTGCATACGAAATTACCAAAGTACCTATGCTGCCGGCCATGAAGGCATAAAGACTCCATTTTCTATGTTGAGCATCCCTGAGAAAGGAGAGCAGGATAATAAGCAGGAAAAACTCCCTGTATTTACCCCATGTGCTGATTGCTTCTCCGAAGGGGGCGCTGCTATAGCTGGTAGCGATTAAAAGACCAGTGAAGATTGCGAGCGAAAATACTGCGATCTTGTTCCGTCGTAACAGTTCTGGTAACCCCATAAACTGAAAAGATAGTAGCCACAAGAAAAGTAATATGCCGGATAAGACTATTGGAATTGATGTTGAAAAAGGGAGGGTTAGCATTATTAAAGCGGCGATGATGCCACCCAAGCTAAAAATATTGACTTGAAAGTTAGTCATTGAATGTCTAAAAAAAGTTAATACCAAACTTAGTTGGTTTTCTACAAGAAAAACAAGCAAATATCTATTGTGGTTGATATTTTAACCCTAAATAGTATTGTGTGGTAATTATCTTGATGTGGCTTGGTTTATGGCTTGTTTTATTTCACTAAAGGCAAGCGTATCAAGGCATTTGCTGTAGCTTAGCTGGTGTTTTTCACAGCCTTCCAGATGGCAAGGGGCACAATCACCGGGGCCTTGAATTAAAAAAATATTGCTAACGTGTTGACTTCCTGTTCTTTGAAATGGGTTGCTGTCACTTTGATAATTGTATGGCCAGGGAGCCCACTTAACTGGGTTGGTTGGGCCAAAGATGGCGATTACCGGTATTCCAGTCGCAGCGGCTAAATGTGTAATGCCGGTATCAGGCCCAATAAATATTTTAGCTTGAGAAATTAAAGAACTCAGTTCTGCCAAGGATAATTTGCCGGCAAGGTTGATGGTATTTTTCGGTAATTGATTGTGTAGTTCCTGGATATAATTTATTTCTTCAGGAGCAGAGCCTCCGGTTAGAACTATTTGAAACCCCAGTTGATCCAGATAGTATCCCGCGTCCTTCCATCTTTCAATTGGCCAGCGTTTGTAGCGCCACTTTGGGTGGGGGTGAAGAATGGCGTATGCTGCGTGTTCAGCAACAGGTTTTTTATCAGAATACCCGGTCGGTGGGGTTATTTGGTACTGTCGCGGTATGCCGAGAACAGTGGCAAGCTTGAGATGCTGTAGTATTGTATGGGTATTAGTGTCATCAAACTCCGCCCAGCCATGAAAAAAATAACGTTTCCACCAGCTTTTTTCATTTCTCTGGGGCACTGCTCCAATCCGATGGGTAGCGGCGATAAGTGCAGCTACAGAAGGTCTGTCTCCTATTTGAGTGCAGATGGCCAGATCATATTTTCTGAATAAGTTTTTATACAGGTGTAGTTGTTCTATAAGAGTGGGTTTATTTCCAATAGTAATTATTCTGTTGATGTCTGGATTTCCTTTTAGGATTGCAGCTGTGTTTTCAAATACGAGAACATCGATTTTGGCAGATTGATATGCTTGACGTAAAGAACTAATTAACGGAGTTGTTAGCAGCACATCCCCAAGGTAGCGCATTACAATCAGTAAGATACGATCAGGGGTTTTTACCAAAGCGAAGTTTTTGTGCATGGCGTGTGACGAATAGCAATTTGTATTTCATAAGGCTGAGCAAGGGCTACAGTATAACTGTTGAGGGTATGATAATATGATATTTAGGAAATGCGGTTGGTTTTGGGTGGCGATTTCCTGTTTTTTTACGAGAAAAGCAAAGATTATTTGAGTTCAGAAATTATATGGGTGATTCAATCAACAAAAAGAAGGGAGCTAAAACAGGATTAAGGATATACAGGCGCTTGCTAGGCTATATGTTTCCTTTCAAGGGTTTGTTTTTTATTAGTGTGGTTGGTTACTTAATATATGCTGGGACGCAGCCGCTTATAGCGGCATTGATCAAGTACGCTATTGATGCGTTACAGACAGAAGCGCGTGTAGGGGCCAAAGTTCTTCCTCTTTTTGTTGTCGGATTGTTTGTGATTAGAGGGATTGGCGCTTTTTTCGGAAATTATTTTTTAGCAAGAGTTTCGGCAAATGTTGTTCATGTGTTGCGATGTGAATTATTTACCCAATATACCCGTCTGCCAACATCTTATTTTGATCAAAACAATACCGGGTACATGATTTCCCGGATCACCCATAATGTTGGGGAAGTGGCCAAGGCAATAACAGATGCGGTGAGAACTTTTGTAAGAGAGGGGCTAACCGCTGTTGGACTGCTAAGTTATTTGTTTTATTTAAATTGGCAGTTATCGCTGATATTTTTAGGTGTTGCCCCTTTAATCGCATTATTGGTTGGTTTTGTTAGCAAGCGCTTAAGGCGGTTGAGTAAAAATATTCAGGAATCCGTGGGCGATATGACCCATATTGCTTCTGAATTGGTTGGAGGGCACCGGATTGTAAAAAGTTTTGGTGGTGAAGAATATGAGCAGCAACGCTTTTTTGAAAGTAGTCAATATAATAGAAAGCAGTCAGTAAAATTAGCGGCAACCTTGGCGATACATAATCCGTTGCTACAGGTCGTCATATCGTTTGCTTTGGCTGGAATAATGTATCTGGCATTGGTGGTGATGGTTGAGGCGAGTGCGGGAGAGTTTGTGGCCTATTTAACTGCTGCATTTATGTTGCCTAGGCCCATTAAATTACTTAGTGATGTTAATTCTGACATCCAAAAAGGGATAGTCGCTGCGGATTCATTATTCGAAATCCTGGATGAGCCGGGGGAAAAAGATCAAGGAGACTGCAGGATTGAGCGTGCCGCAGGTCGATTGGAATTTAAAAATGTGAGTTTTAGATATCCAAAATCCAATAAAAATGCCTTGGATAATATAAATTTTATTGTTAAGGCAGGCCAGACAGTTGCTTTGGTTGGAGCGTCAGGAGGAGGAAAAAGTACGCTAGTTAGTTTAATTTCCAGGTTCTACGATCACGAGCATGGAGAAATCTTACTGGATGGCATTGATGTCAATCGCTACAAACTAACGGAGCTACGAAAGCAAATTGCCTTGGTCTCTCAGCACATCACATTGTTTAATGATTCGGTTGCTAATAATATTGCTTACGGGGATATGGGCGGTGCTTCAAGAGAAAGTATCGAAAAAGCGGCCTTAGATGCCCATGCAATGGAATTTGTGCGTGGATTGACTGATGGCCTGGATACCGAAATAGGCGAGCATGGCGCGAAATT